>WRCT01000041.1 GCA_009783775.1 Clostridiales bacterium
ACAATGGCGTTTAGGGCGGTCACACTGTCCGCCCTGGCGGCCGCGCCGGTATTGTTCACCGCGGTGCAGTGCAGCAACGCGATCTTGTCGGCCAAGACCGCCTCCGTTCCGCCTTTGTTGCCCTGCAGTGTGCTGTTGGCAAGAATGGCCGTGACCGGGTCCCCCGCGTTCCAGGGTTGCGCATAGACCGCCGCGCCCTTCGGCGCGCTGTTGCCGACCAGCACACAGGCGTTTAAGCTGGTGTCGCTGCCCGAGTATACCGCGCCGCCCCACACTGCGGCGGCATTGCCGGAAAACACACAGTTCACAAGGGGGATCTCTCCCGACGCGTTAATCCCCGCTGCATACAATCCGCCGCCGGTTTCGGCTGTGTTACCCGTAAAGCGACAGCGCTTGAACTGCACCGCGCCATGAGACATATAGACGCCGCCGCCATAGGAGGCGTCATTTCTTGTGAAGGAATAGTCCGTAACCTCATTGAACCCCTCAAACGGCGCGGAAGGCTCCAGGTACAGGCCGCCGCCTTTCTCGCCGGGGCCGTTCTCCGTAAAGTTGCAGCGCGCCATTTTGAAATAGCCACACACGAGGAGCCCTGCTCCGTTGCCGTAATTGCTGTCACTGCTGTTTTTGGTAAAGGCGCAGTCCTCAATGAGAATGGGTCGCGCGCCCGCGACGACCCAGGCCCCGCCGCCGCCGAAAAAGGAACTGTTTTGCTCAAAGACACATTTGCGCAGTACAAAGCTGTCCACGGTATTGTACTCCGCGTAGAGCCCGCCGCCGTACGCGCTGCCAACGTTGCGTAAAAATGTGGAATTTGTAATGGAGATACGGTAATTGTAAGTGTAATTGTTTGCCATCCCCACATAGAGCCCGCCGCCCTTCGCTCCGGCGGCAACATTGTCCTCAAAGGTACAGCCGTCTACGAAAACACTGCCCGCCGCATACAGTCCGCCGCCGCCCGTTCCGCCATTGTTGCCCTTAAAGGTACAGTTCTTCACCTTCGGGAGCGGAACGGCAGATTCGTTATTGAGATAGGCGCCGCCGCCTTTGTTAAGGCCGAAAACCGTGTTGTTCTCAAAGTGGCAGTTTTCCAGCGTAACGCCGCCCCGCGCGAACAGTCCGCCGCCATTATCGCGCCACCAGCCGTCCCTGCCACAGGTGTTGTCGATAAAGGTACAGTCTTTGATTATAGTGCTGTTTTCTTCATCGGGGCCGTCCACACTCAGCCCGCCCCCGTCGAAGTTGGCGTAATTGTTCCGAAAGGCACAGCCGGTAATTTCTATATTTCCATTGTACTGGTGGATGCGCAATCCGCCGCCGTCGCCGCCGGCGTGCCCATTTTGAAAGGTCAGATTCTTTATGCGGGTTGTGCCGTCCCCAATCCAGCCTTCCATCAGCCGAAAGTCCTCCGCCCCCATTCGTCTGATGAGCACACCCGCCGCGCCACCGTCAATGGTCAGGTCCGCCTGTTCAAAATACAGGCCCTCGCTTGTGAGCGTTACGGTCGTGACCCCCGCCGCGAATACTACGGTATCGCCGTCCTGCGCTTTGTTTTCCAAAATGTCACGCAAAGTGCCCGCACCGTCATCCAATCCGCTGGTCACATTCCAGGTCGTGCCCGCTGCGCTCGCGGGAACAGTCCACATGACGCAAAGCAGCAGAACCGCGAGCCCCAGGGCGAGAAAACGTTTCAGATTCAAACCTCTGTTCATAGCATTTACCTTCCTTGTTCCGAATTGTTCTTTAGAACCACCCTTTCATTGTAGGGCGGGGTGGGCGTTCGCCGCTAATGAAATGCAACTAAAAGTATTACAAAGGTCCAAGCAGCTTTAATGTCAAGTCTTTTTCGCCAGAAATTACATTTCTGTGTCTTTCGCGTGGTTCGCGGTCAAACCGTTCCCAACAGCGCTCCCTCGCGCTCCCACGCCTCTAATTGGGCGCGGGTCGGGATATCGTGATAGGCGGGGCTGGCCAGCGCCTGCGCGGCGCAGCGATAACCCCACGCGACCGCCGTGCGCGCCGAACGGCCCAGGGCGCAGGCCGCGATAAAGCCGCCGTTGAACAGGTCGCCGCTGCCGACGGGGCTCACGGTGGGCACCGATTGGAATGAAATTTCATGATATGCGCCGTCCGCGAAGAGATGGATGGGCCGCGCGCCGTCACGCGCGATGACCACGCGACCGGGTCGCGCCAGGCTTTGGGCGGCTTGTTTCAGGTCCTTGATACCGGTCAGCGGCGCGAACTCCTCCGCGCCGGAGCCGAAGATCACGTCGCTGGCGGCGATCGCCCGCTCGATCCGCGCCCTGCGCGCAGCATTTAGCCCGTGGTCCTCGACGCGCAGGTTGAGGTCAAAGGACACCACCGCCCCCGCTTTGCTGCAACGCTCCATGAAGTCCACCGTGGCCTCGTTGGCAAAACCGTTGCTGTGCAGCCAGCCCACCTGCGGCAACAGTTCGTCGCCCATGATCTCCCGCGTCAGGTCGGGCAGCTTGGCGTTCGGCCCCTCGTACAAATAGATGACCCGCTCCCCCGCCCCGTCCAGGATGGCGAAGATGAGATTGATCCGCTCCTTTTGCTTGCCCACCAACGAAACGTCCACGCCCTTTTGGGCGTAGGCGTCCAGCAGAAAGTCGCTGTACTCGTCCGTGCCGACCACGGAGAGCAGTTTGGGCTCAAGGCCGAGCAGGCCCAGCGCCGCGACCGTGTGCCCGATACTGCCGCCCGCGCGCAGAATGGGTTTGGAAGGCGGGAGCGTGTCGCCCTCGGCAAGCAGGGCCAGGGCCTTTTTTGTATCGCCGTAGGGCAGGATAATGTCGGGGGAGATGTCCCCCGCGCAAAAGATTTTCCTGCCCCGAATGATTTGTTTCATTGTGTTCTCCAGTGGCGGGCGATTGATAATCGCCCCTACGCGGTGCGTTGGTCAGGCGGGCGGGCCGGGGTCCCCGACAAGTCCGCAGACTTGTTGGGGTGGATGAAGACCCCGCCCCTACGGTTGTGTTGGTTAAACGGGCGGGCTGACCCCGCCCCTACGGTTGTGTTGGTTAAACGGGCGGGCTGACCCCGCCCCTACGGCTGCGTTGGTTCGGCGGGCGAATACTGTTCGCCCCTACGGCCGTAATTTTCGCGTGGGTCGCGGTTAAATCTCTCTGGCCGCGCGGCGCGCGTTCTCCACAAAGAGCCGTGTCTTTTCGATGTCTTTGCGCAGGTAGACGCCGTTTTCCACGATCGTCGTTTTGGTCAGGCTGTCCACGCCGTAGGGGCGCACGGTTTGCACCGCCTCGTAGACATTGTCCGGCCCCAGTCCGCCCGCCAGAAAGACGGGAATATTGACCTCGTCCACAATGCGGCGGCTGATGTTCCAGTCGTGGGTGACGCCCGCCGCGCCAATGCCATTGAGTGTCGCGCCCACGTCGTTTGTGCCGACCGCGACCGAGTCGAGCATGAGAAAGTCGGCGTGGCCCTCATACCCCTTTGCCTTTGCCACGGCCTCGGGGCCCGTCACCGCCACGGCCTGCATGATCCGAATGCCCGGCACGCGGGCGCGCAGTTTGGCGGAAAAGTCGGGCGTGGCGTAGACCGTATTGCAGAGATGCACGATGTCGGGCCGCAGCGCAGCCGCGATATCCAGCACGTCGTTCTCGTCCTTGTGCATGAGGATCGCCACCTTGACCGCGTAATGCCCGACCGCGTCAAAGACGGCCTTGGCCTGCTCAAACGACAGGGCCGCCGGACACATGGGATCGCCCAGCAGCAGGCCGATGTGGTCAATACCCGCGCGAACGCAGTCCAATGCCTCGTCGGGATATTGCAGAGAAAATACTTGTGTTACCATAAACTTCACCTCATTTGTTTTTCTATATCTATCATACCACATCGGGGTTATTTTTCAACTGCGAACTTGTAACTATATCTTGCTTAACTCGTCCATCCACGCAGCCAGCTCATCCGTGTCGGCAAAGTGGATGGAGACGATGTATTCGTCGATCTGCACGGGAATGTACAGGGCAACGGAGCCGTAGTACGGGCCCTCGTCGCGGTTGCCGATCGCGATATAGTAATCGTCCATCACCAAAAGGACAGAGCTGTTTGGGAAGGACACCAGGTCTCTTTCCTCCCAAAAGCCGCGGTCCTCTGTTTCCCGCTCCCCTGCCCCGCCGTCCGGAAGCAGGAAGGCAGGCACCGTGTTGCTGTACACGACAAAGCTCTCGATCCGGCTGCCATAAACATCGATCCAAGGGTAGGCGTATTCCTTCATCACCGGCAGCGCCAGGCTCCACTTGCCGCAGTTTCGCTTGAGCGCCAGCTGCCGCATCTCGGTAAAGGGGTTGGGGTACTCCCACTCCCCGCCCGCAGAGCGGGCGTCTGATGGGAAAAACGCCTTTGCCTTGGGCCCGTAGACCAGTTCCGCCAGCGTGGTCTGCCCAAAGTTCGGCGTGAGAATCTCCGCGTTATGGCAGGAGTTTTCGGGGCGAAAGGTGAAATCCGCGAGATCGTCCAGCCTGTCAAACCGAATGTCGTCGCCGCCGACGCTCCAGCTGGCGTCATAGCCTGAGAACTCCCGGGTTTGCATATAACACACATACTCCGGCCCGACATAGAGGGGAATGTCGGTAACGGAATAGCAATCTTCCTCGGGCTTGGGGGAGAAGATGGTTTCCATCACCGCGCTTTGGTCCTCGCCCAGCGGGCCGCAGAGCAGCTTGTTAAAATCCAGAATGCCCTCCCGCCAGTTGTATTCTTCTATGTGTTCGCTCCAGGACTCATACAGCTTATAGTTTTTCAGCGCGTACAGCCCGTCCTGGCGGGGGAAGATGATCTGTTCCTCATAGGTGTCGCAAAGGATTCTGCCGCCCTCCTTTCGGATAAAGAGCGTGCGCAGATTGCCGCGCGAATCGCTCAAGCCCAACAGCAGGCCGGGCAAGTCGTAGGCGACCGGCTCGCTTGTTTGCCGTTCGTTCGGTATCACAAAGGAAAGCGTTTCGCTGTCAAACAGGCATTTCGACGCTTCTGTTATCCGATAGTCTCCATATTGATAGACCATGGCCCGAACGGTGTCCCCCCACTGCTCCAGATGGACGCTGTCACATTCGTCAACCGTCAGCGGGATTTCGATGTTTTTTCCGACAGAAAAACCGTCGGCGCCCGGGGCATAAACATCGGCGCGCGGAGGCCATTTGATCTCCCTGTTCCTGCTGAATGCCGTATAGCTGTAATCGCTATGGGAAAGCTGAAAGACAAACACGCCGTCTTTGGTTTCAAAGACTTGAAGCTCTCCTTCGTCCCGCCATACATATTCGATGTCGCTGAAAAAGATGGTATCCCCGACGTATTGCAGAAAGGCACGGTCGGAATAACCGGACTTGCTGTTCAGCTCATATCTGATCCTTTGGATCGCGCCGCCGTTTTGGAGCGGGTACGCGGATATCTCCACGGTCAATGCCTCGCCGTCGAAGGTGTCATTGGTCAGCAACGCGGCGTATTCTGAGGTCAAAAGCGCCTGAATGCTCTCTCCCACGCCGTCGATGGCGTCCTGCCTTTCGAAAAAATCTTCGATGGCGTTCGCGTCGCGCGCCTGTTGGTTTAGCGCGGCGACCATTTCGGTAAATTCCTGCGGTTCCTGCGGTTCCATTGGCGTCTGCGCCTTTTCCGCCACACGCGTATAATGGCAGGCGCCGACGGACGCCGTCGCCATGAGGGCAAGGTGCAGTGCGATCGCCGCGACCACAAGCGCCGTGATCGCTATGGTTCCGACCTTTTTCCATTTTTGCATGAACACAAAACCCCCGCCCTCATTTTTCGACCCTATTTTATACCCCAAAATCGTCACAAATGTATTCCACAAATGTCTATCTGAGGATAATTGTGTATTATGCATTGTGAATATGGAACGGTATGTGGTATACTTATTTTGGAATTTTAGGAGGCGAAGATAAGATATGAAAAAATGCACCATCGGCGGGCAGGCGGTCATGGAGGGCGTGATGATGAAATCGCCCGAGGGTTATGGGCTGGCGGTCCGCAAAGAGGACGGCACGATCGTTCGGGAGTATCATAAAAACAAGAAGGTGCGCGCAAAAGGCAGCTTTGCCACCTGGCCCGTGGTGCGCGGCGTTGCGATCTTTATTGACGCGCTGGTCACCGGCGTGCGGCTCACCATGCGCTCGGCGGAGCTGCTGGGCGAGGACATCACCGAAGAGCCTTCACGCTTTGAAAAATGGCTGGCAGAAAAGCTGGGCAAGTCGGTTTTTGACATCGCCATGGTCATCGCGGTCGTGCTGGCCATCGGGCTGTCGGTCGGGCTTTTTGTGATCTTGCCCTCGTTCCTCGCCAGCCTCTTCCCGCTCAAGGGCCTGCTGTACAGCCTGGCCGAGGGTTTGGTGCGGCTGGTGATTTTCCTGGGCTATCTGCTTGCGATTTCGCGGCTCAAGGCCATTCGCCGCGTGTTCGCCTACCACGGCGCGGAGCACAAGACCATTGCCTGCTATGAGAACGACGAGGACTTAACGCCCGAAAACGCGATGAAATACACGCGCCTGCACCCGCGCTGCGGCACGAACTTTATGTTCCTGGTCATGGCGGTCGCGATCCTGTTTTTCGCCTGCGTGCCCAGCCTGGAAATGCTGGGCGTCGAGGCCACGCGGGGCCTTTCCATGCTCTATCGCATCGGGACGCGGCTGCTGTTTATCCCTGTGGTTGCGGGGCTTTCGTATGAGGTGCTGCGCGCGGCGGCCAAGGGCGACAATTTGTTCGCGCGTATTGTGCGCGCGCCCGGCCTGGCACTCCAGCGCCTGACGACCGTGGAGCCTGACGAGAGCATGGTCGAGGTGGCGATCGTGGCTTTCCAGCTAGCGCTGGATCCTCCTGCGGAGGATAGTTCCCAGATTCCAGATTCCAGTGACCAGACCGAAGAATGAAGTTCGAGCTGGCAAAGGAGCTTTTTCCGGTAAGCGGATCGGATGCCTGGTGGGAGGCAAAACTGCTGCTGGAATATGTAGACGATGATTTGGAGAGATTGTCGGAATTGGTCCGGCGGCGGTTGTCCGGCGAGCCGTTGCAGTATATTCTGGGGGAGTGGACTTTTTATGGGCTGGACTTTCGCGTCACGCCCGATGTGCTGATCCCGCGGCAGGAGAGCGAGCTGCTGGTGGAACTGGCGCGGGAGAGGGATTTTTCAAGCGTTTTGGATCTATGCTGCGGCAGCGGGTGTATCGGCATTTCCACGGTCTGGAATCTGGAATCTGGAATCTGGAATCTTACATTGGCTGACATCAGTCCCGAAGCGCTGACTGTTGCCGGCGAGAACGCCCTGCGGCATGGGGTCAAGGCGGAGCTGGTGCAGAGCGATTTGTTCGCGCAGGTTGAGGGGACGTTTGATCTGATCCTCTGCAATCCGCCCTATTTGAGCGCGGACGATATGGGGCGTTTGCAGCGCGAGCTGGCGTTCGAGCCGGCGCTGGCCCTGTATGGCAGTGAGGACGGGCTGGCGTTTTATCGGCGGATCGCGGCGGAATATCGCGACTATCTCGCGCCGGACGGGGTGTTGCTGCTGGAGATCGGTTCAACACAGGCCGAGGCGGTTTGCGCGCTCTTCCCCGGGGCGGAGGTTTATAAAGATTATGCGGGGCTGGATCGAGTTGTACGTGTAGAGTAAACTACAAACTACAATGTACAAACTACAATGAATGAAGAAAACACAGGGTGTTTTCCTTGATTTGATAAAATCAAAAACGGGCGGCGCAGGCGTCCGTCTCCTCAATTGTAGTTTGTAGTTTGTACATTGTAGTTTTGGAGGAAAAATGTTAGACAAGTTACAAAAAATAAAAGAACGCTATAACTCGCTCAGCGAAAAACTGGCCTCGCCGGACGCGCTTTCCGACCGCGCGGCCTGGCGGGAGCTGGGGCGCGAGCACGCGCAGCTCGAGGAGATCGTGCTGGTCTACGACAACTATGCCAGGCTATCCGAACAGCTGGCCGAGTGCAAGGCCATGCTGGCCGAGCGGCTGGACGCGGACATGAAGGAGATGGTTTTAGAGGAGCAGGCCGGTTTGGAAGAGCAGCTGACAGCCCTGACCGAGGCGCTGCGCGCCCTGCTTTTACCCAAGGACCCGAACGACGAAAAGGACGTGCTTTTGGAGATCCGCGCGGGCACGGGCGGCGACGAGGCCTCGCTTTTCGGCGCGGACCTGCTGCGTATGTATTTGCGCTACGCGGAGCGGCACGGGTATAAAGTAGAGTTCATCGACGAAAACATGACGGAATTGGGCGGCGTAAAAGAGGTCGTCTTGAGCCTGTCGGGCAAGCGCGGCGCGTACAGCCGCTTAAAGTTCGAGAGCGGCGCGCACCGCGTGCAGCGCGTGCCGGAGACCGAGTCGCAGGGGCGGATCCACACCAGCGCGGCGACGGTCGCCGTATTGCCCGAAGTGGACGATATCCAGATCGAGATCAAAGAATCCGACCTGCGCATTGACACCTACCGCGCGAGCGGCGCGGGCGGGCAGCACGTGAACAAGACCAGCTCGGCGATCCGCATTACGCATATGCCGGCCGGCGTGGTCGTCGCCTGTCAGAACGAGCGCTCGCAGCTGCAGAACAAGGAGCAGGCCATGCGTTTGCTCAAGAGCAAGCTTTATGAAACGCAGCAGCAGCAGCAAAACGCGGCGCTGGCGTCGGCGAAAAAGAGCCTGGTAGGCAGCGGTGATCGGAGCGAGCGGATCCGGACGTATAACTTTCCGCAGGGGCGCGTGACGGATCATCGGATCGGCATGACGCTGTATAAACTGGACGCGTTCATGGACGGGGACCTGGACGAGATGATCGACGCGCTGATCGTGGCGGAGCGCGCGGCGCAGCTTTCAGGGGAAATGTAAAATGTACAGTGTACAATGTACAATGAAGGAAAAAACGCCGCGGGCGTTTTCTTGAATGATATAAAATAAAATCAAAAAAACAGCGGAGCTGTTTTATCCTCAACTGTACATTTTACGCTGTACATTGTACATTAACCCAACGGAGACCCAAATGACCACTCAAGTTATCTCAACCATAGCCCAAGCCGAGGCCGGTACTTCTCTCGCTGCGGATTATATCCGCAAGGGGGAACTGGTTGCGTTTCCGACGGAGACCGTTTATGGGCTGGGCGCGAACGGGCTGCATGAAGCTGCGGTGCAGAAGATATTTGAGGTCAAGGGCAGGCCGGACGACAATCCGCTGATTTTACATCTCTCCAAAAAAAGTGAGGTGCGGGATCTGTGGGACACAGTGCCGCGCCAGGCGCAGCCGCTGATGGACAACTTTTGGCCGGGGCCGCTGACGCTGGTTTTTCGGCGCAGCGCGCGCGTGCCGGACGCCGTTACGGCGGGCCTCCCTACCGTCGCTTTGCGTATGCCGCAGAATAAGACGGCGCGGGCGTTGATCGCCAAGGCGGGCGTGCCGATCGCCGCGCCCAGCGCGAATCTGTCCGGCCGGCCCAGCCCGACCAAGGCGGAGCACGTGCGTGAGGATTTTGACGGGCTTATCCCCCTGATTCTGGACGGCGGGCTCTGCCGCGTGGGCGTGGAGTCGACGGTTCTGTCACTCGTGGGCAAGCCGACCATTCTGCGGCCCGGCGGAATCACGCGGGAGATGCTGGAGGCGGTCATCGGTCCGGTGGCGCTGGCGGAGTCTGTGCTCGCGCCGCTGCCCGATGGGCAGGCGGCACTCAGCCCGGGCATGAAACACAAGCACTACGCGCCCGCAGGACGGGTGCGGGTGGTGACGGGCGCGCCGGAGAAGGCGGCGGCGCGGATTCTGGCGTTGGCGCGGCAGGCGGAGGTTGAGGGATTAAGCTGCCATATCGCCGCCACGACGCAGACAAAGGCGCGCTACCGTGGGTGGCCGCATACGCTTGTGGGCGACCGCGACCGGCCCGAGACGCTCTGTGCAAATCTCTTTGCCCTGCTGCGCGAGACGGAGGCGGATCTTATCCTCGCGGAGGGGATCCCGCCGGCCGACGCGGGCCTGGCCTATATGAACCGGCTGCTGCGCGCGGCGGGCTTTGATGTGGAGGAAGTGTAATGCTGGGACGGCTTGCCGCGTTGCTTTTGGTTCTGACGCTTTGCGTCGGGTGCGGCGCGCCTGCTTTGCCTGCCGTTGAGGAGACATGCTCCTATCTTACTGAATACGGGCAGGCTGACCCTGCCCCTACTGCGATGCCGGCGCCTCTGTCCACCGCAGACGGGCGATTGGCAATCGCCCCTGCACGGCCCGCCGCTCACTTTTTCACGGAAGGCGAAACGCCGTTTCGGGAGTATGCCTCCGATACGCTGATCATTCAAGTCGAGGAAGTATCCTATGCCGGAACGCGGGTGCTGGCCGCCAGGGTCTGGGTGGCCGAGCCCGACCGGCAGATCCGCAAGGCGGGCGCGGTGTGGCAGGAGTCGCTGGCCTTCCCAAGCGAGCTGGAAACAGAGGACGCTGTCTTTTTGGTGAACGGGAGCGGGTTTTCCAGTCCGGAATACCCGAACCGTGACAGCCGCTATAATGGCGCGGGCAAGATGCGCTATACAAGTTTGGGGTTTTTGGTGCGCACGGACGGGGAAGTTCTGCGGGAGTTGCCGGAACAGTTGTTTACGGGCATGAGCGCGACCGATGATGGGCTGCGTATGTATGAAAAAGTCCCGATCACCGAAGTGGAGGGGGCAAACACCTGGGCCTTTTTGGACGTTTGTTATTTTATCAAGGGCGGACAGGCGGATATCTTAAAGCCCTATCTGCAGCACGAGCAGCATATCGTGAACGAACGCAAGCGGCGCACCCTGGTCTGCCGCATTGACGCGAATCATTATCTTTTTGTCTGCGTACAAGGGGACACAAAAAAGGGCTTGACCCTGGAACAGGCAACCGAATTTTGCCTTTCCTATGAGCCGCGCATCACGGACGGGTTCTGCCTGGACGGCGGCCAGTCCGTGGCGATGGTTCTGGCGGGCGAGGTCCTGGCGGGCAATGCCACAAAGGTTTTTGACATCTTGTATCTTACGGATTGAAGTTGTATAATAAGTTGTAGAAAAAGGGAGATTAAGGGAATGAGAGTTGCGATCGGAAGTGACCACGGCGGATACCGGCTCAAAACGCGGCTGGGCGAGCGGCTTATAGAGCTGGGCCACGAGGTGCTGGACCTGGGCCCGTTTGACTTGGAGAGCGTGGACTATCCCGACTATGGTTTTGCCGTGGGCGAGGCCGTGGCGCGGGGCATCGCCGCGCGCGGTGTGGTCGTCTGCACGAGCGGGATCGGCATCTCCATGGCCGCGAACAAGGTGTCCGGCGTGCGCTGCGCGCTCTGCTGGAACGAGCGGGCGGCCGAGCTGTCCCGCGCGCACAATGACAGCAATGTGCTGGCGTTGGGCGAGGGTATGGTCACGGAGGCCGAGGCGCTGGCCATCTTGGACGTCTGGCTGGCCACGCCCTTTGAGGGCGGACGGCACGCGAGAAGGACGGGGAAATTAGATTCCTACTCGCCAAGGGCGATGGTTGAAATTTGAGAAGTAATAAGGAATAGGTAATAAGGAATAAGGGAGGAGTGCTGCGCACAAAATGAAGGGCTGCTTGAAAGTATAATAAAAAAACTGCGTCAGCAGTTTTCTCGTAAACTATTACTTATTCCTTATTATTTATTACTTGGAAAAAAGGAGGAGCAAAAGAAACATGAGCAAACTGACCGTAATCGACCACCCGCTGGTGCAGCACAAGCTGGGCCTGCTGCGGGACAAGCACACGGGCAACAAGGCCTTTCGGGAGCTGCTCAACGAGCTGGCGCTGCTGATGTGCTATGAGGTCACACGCAACTTTCCCTTAACCGACGTGGAGATCGAAACGCCGATCATGAAGGGCACGTTTAAGGCGCTGGCGAATGAAAAGATCGTCTTTGTGCCGGTGCTGCGCGCGGGGCTGGGCATGGTGGACGGCATGATGAGCATCATTCCCAACGCGAAGATCGGGCACATCGGCTTGTACCGCAACCCCGACACGCTCATGCCCACGGGTTATTACGCCAAGCTGCCGGAGGACATCTCAGAGCGCGAAACGATCCTGATCGACCCCATGCTGGCCACGGGCAACTCCGCGGCGGAGGCGGTGCGTATCGTCAAGGAGCAGGGCGCGACGCACGTGCGGTTCGTATTTCTGCTGGCCGCGCCGGAGGGCATCGCGGTCATGCAGGCCGCCTATCCTGACGTGGACATCTATGTCGCCTGTATCGACGAAAAGCTCAACGACCACGGGTATATCGTGCCGGG
>WRCT01000042.1 GCA_009783775.1 Clostridiales bacterium
ATCAGAATGGTCCCAACATAGGAGCTTTTGGCAGGCCGACTATTCCCCCTCACGATTTAATCAGTGGGCCCCATTGCGGACTTGATCCGCAACCGCGTGAGCGAAAACCTCCTTTTGAAGGGTGGCGGGTCGGGGGAATGATATCCCGCTTTTGCTTTTTTTACAGTAAAATGATTTTGTAGTTATTTGGGGGAGGGATTATCGGCCAAGCCCAAGATATAATCTATGCTTTTTCCATAATAGTGTGACAACTTAATAAGCGCCCAAGCGGGAATCTCATGAATTCCCTTTTCATATCTTCTATATACTTCCCTTTTGCAGCTTAATACCGCAGCAATTTCTTCCTGCGTTTTATCCGAATCAATTCTTAAATGTTCTAATCTTTGAAAATACATCTTTCTCGCCTTTATTTATATGCTACTAATCTGTAGCAATTAAACACTCAATATGCTACAATATTGTGGCAAGATAAATTTGAGGGAGAGACAAGGGCCTTTTATGGAACAAAAGTTTGGAACTGGAAGAACTCTTTATATTGGTAAACAATCAAATTGCCGAATAACACACTTTGTTTCGTGTGTTTTGTGGCGAAAATAAAACTCCCGCGTGAGCGGTTCACATTGACAATCCCCCCCGACTTCGCTATCATATAAACTGAGTTTTTACGGAGATTGCGGGTCAGGCCCGCAATGACGCAAAGTGTGCGGGCCAAGCCCGCAATGACGATAGGAGGAAACAGTTATGCGTTCATTAACCAGCGGCGAGCTGAGAGAATTATATCTGGACTTTTTTCGGGGCAAGGGGCACACGGTGATCCCCAGCGCCTCGCTGATCCCCGAAAACGATCCGACCGTGCTGTTCACGACGGCGGGAATGCACCCGCTCGTTCCTTATTTAATGGGCGAAAAGCACCCTGCCGGCAAGCGCCTGGTGGACGTGCAGAAATGCGTGCGCACCGGCGACATCGACGAGGTGGGAGACACCTCGCACTGCACCTTCTTTGAAATGCTGGGCAACTGGTCGCTGGGCGATTACTTCAAGGCCGAGTCCATCGCCTGGTCGTGGGAGTTTTTGACCGGCCCCGACTGGCTGGGTATCCCGGGCGAGAAACTGCACTTTACCTGCTTTGAAGGCGACGCGGACGCCCCGCGAGACACGGTCTCCCGCGACCGTTGGGTGGAGATGGGCGCCAGTCCCGCGCACATCGTCTATCTGGGCAAGCGCCACAACTGGTGGGGCCCCGCCGGCCAGACCGGCCCCTGCGGACCGGACACCGAGATTTTCTATGATACGGGTCTGCCGTCCTGCGGTTCCGACTGCGCGGCGGGTTGCGACTGCGGCAAGTATCTGGAAATCTGGAACAATGTGTTCATGGAATACAACAAAACAGAAAGCGGCGAGTTCGTGCCGCTTTCGCAAAAGAATGTGGACACGGGCATGGGCTTGGACCGTACGGTCGCGACCTTGCAGGGCGTGCCCAGCGTGTTCGACACGGACGCCTTTACCGACATCATCGGACGCATTGCGGCCCTGTCGGGCAAGGGCTATCACGACAGCCCCGAAGTGACCCGCGCCTTTCGCATTATCGCGGACCATATCCGCTGCGCCGTCTTTATGCTGGGCGACCAGCGCGGCATTACGCCCAGCAACGTGGACCAGGGTTATGTGCTGCGCCGCCTGATCCGCCGCGCCATTCGTTTTGCCATGCAATTGGGGATCCCCGATAAGGGGCTTTGCGATGTGGCCCGCCAGGTGATCGACCAGTACGGTCCGGCCTATCCCGAGCTGGAGAAGAGCCGCGAGACCATTCTTTGCGAGCTGCAAAAAGAGGAGAACCGGTTCGCGCATATGCTGAAAAAGGGCATTCGCGAGTTCAACAAGGTCGCGACCGCGCGCACGCGCGATGAGATCGACGGCGTGGCCGCCTTCCATTTATATGATACCTACGGTTTCCCCATCGAGTTCACGGCCGAGCTGGCCGCCGAACAGGGCCTGACGGTGGATCGGAACGGGTTTGCCGCCGCCTTCCGCGCGCACCAGGAGAGCTCCAAAGCGGGCGCGGAGCAGCGGTTCAAGGGCGGGCTGGCGGACAGCACGGAGGCGACGAGCCGCCTGCACACCGCGACGCACCTGCTGCAGACCGCCCTGCGCAAAGTGCTGGGCGACGAGAACATCGCGCAAAAGGGCAGCAACATCACGGCGGAACGGCTGCGGTTTGACTTCAGTTTCCCGCGTAAGGTCACGCCCGAGGAATGCGCGCAGGTCGAGGCGCTGGTCAACGAGGCCATCGCGGCGGATCTGCCCGTCACCTGTGAGGAGATGAGCGTGGCGGCCGCCAAGGCCGCAGGCGCGATCGGGCTCTTCGACGACCGCTATGACAGCCTGGTGAAGGTTTATACCGTTGGTGATTTCTGCAAGGAGATCTGCGGCGGCCCGCACGCGGCCCGCACCGGCGAACTGGGACGGTTCGTCATTGCCAAGGAAGAGGCGTCCTCATCCGGCGTGCGAAGGATTAAGGCTGTATTAAAATAGATCCCAGATTCCAGATTCCGGACACCAGAACGCTCACGCGGGGTTGTCAACATGAATCTGGAATCTGGAATCTGGAATCTGGAATCTGAATGACCGACTTTTTAACATACGAATGGGAATGGATGGGCAAGCCCGCTGCCTTTCGGGTGGATATGCAGTATTGGGAGCTGCTGCCCGTGCTGGACTATCATCACCTGCTCTATGCTTGCTGCGCGCCGCGCGACCAAACGGCCGGGGCCTTTACTCATGCGGAGGCGCACCGCGCAACGCAGTTGCCGGCGCAAATCGCCGGTCAATTCGCGGGCCGGATTATCTACGTTGGCAGCGTGACGTTGGACGCTATGGCGCAGCATTATTACTATACGGCGGACGCAAAGCTGGTGAACGACTTTTCCGCGCTCTGCCGGAGCGAAAAAAAACTCCGGATCGGCTGCGGGCATGGTTTGGAACCCAAGTTCGTCACCTATTACCGCTTTTTGTTTCCGGACGACGCCAAGCTGCAGTCCGTTGAAAACGCGGCCTTTATCAAATCGCTGCGTCTGCCGCCCGCCGCCTGCGCGCTGGTGCGTCGGGTGAACCTCAACTTTTCCTTTTTGAACGAGCAGACGCGCAGTCTGTTTTTAAGCCAAGTGCCCGATCTGGGCATGGTCACGAGCCATATCTTTGCCTCTGGCAGCAAAACGCACCCCTGCTGCGCCACCGTCACGGGCTTTTGCGCGTTGCTTTTGCCCGAGTTAAACCGCTACACCGCACGCGCGATCCGCGTCGCGGCCAAGATGGACGGGATTTTAGAGCGGGTGACGCTGGGCGAATGAAGCGTGCAGAGTGATTGACACAGATGGGGAATCCCTTTACAATAATAATGTAGAAACTATCCGGAGGCAGCCTATGTATCCTATTGTCAATAAAGTTGAATTGAACCCGACCGTCACCCGCATGGACATCTACGCCCCGCTGATCGCGGCCAAGGCGCAGCCGGGCCAGTTTGTGATCCTGCGCGTGGACGCGTGCGGCGAGCGCATACCCTTGACCGTTGCGGACACCGACCCTGACAAGGGGCTCGTCACAATCATTTTTCAGATCGTGGGCGCGACCACGGCCCTGCTCAACCAAAAGCAGGCGGGGGAGAGTCTGCCCGATTTTGTCGGGCCGCTCGGCCTGCCGACGCATACCGAGGGCGTGAAAAAGGTCGCCGTGGTCGGCGGCGGCGTGGGCTGCGCGATCGCCTATCCCGTGGCGAAAAAACTGCACGCGCAGGGCGCGGCCGTGCACACGGTCATCGGGTTTCGCGAGAACGACCTGGTCATTTTGCGGGACGAGTTTGCCGCCGTTTCAGACGAGCTGATTTTAATGACCGACGACGGCAGCGCGGGCCAAAAGGGGCTGGTCACCCAGGCGCTGCAAGCCCAACTCGACGCGGGCAACGACTATGATCTCGTAATCGCGATCGGGCCGCTCGTCATGATGAAGTTCGTCTCCGCGCTCACCAAACCCTACAATATCCGCACGCTGGTTTCCATGAACTCGATCATGATCGACGGCACGGGTATGTGCGGCTGCTGCCGGCTGACCGTCGGTGGCCAGACCAAGTTCGCCTGCGTGGACGGGCCGGACTTCGACGGACATCTCGTCGATTTCGACGAGTCCCTCGCGCGCGCGGGTATGTACAAGGAACATGAGAGAGAGGCGTATTGTAAGCTAATGAAAAACGAGGAATGAGGCGTGAGGAATGAAGGAAGAAAACTCTTCGACTTTTCCTTTTATTTGAAAGTTTACAAAGTAAAATATCCTTAGCTCCTAACTCCTAATTCCGAGCTCCTCATTTATCAAAGAAAGGGTAATCCCATGCCGAATATGTCAAAAGAAAAACAGCCCATGCCGACGCAGGACGCGAAAGCGAGGGCGAAGAACTATTCCGAGGTCGCGCTGGGTTACACGACCGAGCAGGCGTTGGACGAGGCGCAGCGTTGTTTGCACTGCAAGCACAAGCCCTGCGTCGCGGGCTGCCCCGTCGCGATTGATATCCCGGGCTTTCTTAAGCAAACAGCCGAGGGCGATTTCGAGGCCGCGTATCAGACGATCGCGCAGGCGTCTTCGCTGCCCGCGGTCTGCGGCCGCGTCTGCCCGCAGGAGACGCAGTGCGAGCAGCTCTGCGTGCGCGGGATCAAGGGTGAGCCGGTCGCCATCGGACGGCTGGAGCGCTTTGTCGCGGACGCGCATTTGGCGTCGGACAGCAGGGCAGCGGAGAAACCAACGCCGAACGGGTTCAAGGTCGCGGTCATCGGCAGCGGTCCGGCGGGCCTGACCTGCGCGGGCCGGCTGGCGCGTTTGGGTTATGCCGTCACGGTCTTCGAGGCCCTGCACCTGGCGGGCGGCGTGCTGGTCTACGGCATTCCCGAGTTCCGGCTGCCCAAGGCGATCGTGCAGCGCGAGATCGACGGGCTGCGCGCGCTGGGCGTGGAGGTCCAAACCAATATGGTCATCGGGCGTGTGTTGTCGATTGATGAGTTGTTAGAGCAGCAGGGCTATTCCGTCGTGTTCATCGGCAGCGGCGCGGGCCTGCCGCGCTTTATGAATATCCCGGGCGAAAACCTCAACGGCGTGTATTCGGCCAACGAGTTTTTGACCCGCGTCAATTTGATGAAGGCCTATCAGGACGGCTGCCCCACGCCGATCCAGCAGGCGAAAAAGGTCGTCGTGGTCGGCGGCGGCAATGTCGCCATGGACGCGGCCCGCTGCGCGTTGCGCCTAAACGCGGAAGAGGTGCATATCGTCTACCGCCGCTCGCTCACCGAACTGCCCGCGCGGGCGGAAGAGGTCGAGCACGCGGAGGAGGAAGGCGTGATCTTTGACCTGCTCTGCAACCCGATCTCGATCGAGGGCGACGAAAACTTGAACGTCAAGAGCATCACCTGCGTGCGCATGGGCCTGGGCGAGCCGGACGAGTCCGGCAGACGCCGGCCGGTCGTGATCCCCAATTCGGAGTTCACGATCGAATGCGACTGTGTGATCATGTCCATCGGCACCTCGCCCAACCCGCTGATCAAAGCGACGACCGAGGGCCTGGACACCACGCGCTGGGGCGGGATCATTGCGGACGAAACGACGGGCCAAACCTCGCGGCCCTCTGTGTACGCGGGCGGCGACGCGGTCACGGGCGCGGCCACGGTTATTCTCGCCATGGGCGCGGGCAAGGCCGCCGCCGAGGCGATTCATGCGCAACTGTCAACTCAGCCGTAGGGGCGGCCATTGGTCGTCCGCCGGTTACAAGTTACAGGTTATAGGGACGCTCACGCGGGATTGATATGGGGTCGGAAGCCTGGATTGCTTCGTCGTGGTTCTCCGCTATTTCGATCCTTCCGGCTCCTCGCAATGACGCCGGGGAGAGAAATCGGAGACGGACGCCGTCATTGCGAACCGCACGTGGGCCGCATCATAACGGGACAACGGGGTGAAGCAATCCAGTCTCCCCAGCCACATAGGAACGATTTCTCCTCTCCGAGGGGACACCCTTCCGCATGAGTGATCTGCCCACCGCCCACTAAAAAGCAGAGACGATTTTTCGTCGTCTCTGTTTTTTGATAGATTATTTTGATAGGTTATACAGTTTTGTCTATTCAAATATCTTCTTATTATCCAGATTCATGGCTTTTAGCTCCGCCAAAGGGCGTTGGAGTTCGTCGGGCCACTCGCGCGCGACCGTATAGTTCGGATAGTCGATCGAGATACAATAGCTTTCCGTTTCGCTCCAAACGATCCAGAAGTCAATGATAAAATGGTTCGAGTTCCCATTTTTATCCCATTCTAACTGAATGCCGTCCGTGTAATACATCAGCATGGGCTTGTCGCCAAATAGCTCCGCGTAGCGCGCCAGTGCCGCCTCCACGACCTTATTAAAGTCAACATTTTTTTCAAACTCGTCCCAATGCGCGTTCGCGTTTATAGCAGCCTGTTCTTCATCGGCGCTCAGCACACGCTCGGAAAGCGGATGACCTATTGCTCTGAATCCTTCAAACAGCCCATCCAATGAAAGTGGACACTGATACAGCATGGTCTGTTCGCCGGCAAAGTCATACGCGCAGTAGTACAGATCGCCGCCAAGCATACGCAGGTTCCAATACATACGTTTCACGCCGCCCATCAGTTCGGTGTTGTCCGTGCCGTCCGGACGTATTCGGTAAATGTTTCCGTCGTGGCCGCCGTAGATGTAATAAATCCAACCGTCCCAAACCAGCCATTCCTCCACATTGTTACTTTCGACGGTCACCAATTTTTGGCTTTCGCCGCTGATCATGTGGATGCGGTGGAAAGTGGTCACTTGACGCGTGTTGTCCAGGTAGTAGTCGAGAGTCGTATAATAGAGCCAATCTCCCCCATCTTCAGGGCAGAAAATCTCAAAAGGAGTAATAGCCGCGTTCTGTTCTTCATTCCGGGGAACTTTATAAGTCCATTCGAGACGTTCGCCGTTACTATCTGTCTTGCAGATGCTCCCGCCATCGTTTTCAGCCTGTATATAATAGATCCAACCGTCCCGGGCGACAAAGGACATACCGTTGTTGCGTATAACGGAACCTAATTCCTTGATCGCTGTTTTCTCCGAACCGTCCAAACGCATCTTATACAATCCGCTTTTTTCGATACCCCCGCCGGGAGACGCGGCCTCTTCCGTTCGCCAATAGATCCAGCCGTCGGAGACCCGGAAATCTGATAAGATGGAATGATCGTCGTCAGCCATTAACACCTCTGCCGTTCCTCTGCCATCCGCTCGCATTCTGATAATTTCGCTATTATAGAAGGATAATCCGTCCTCAGCGGGAGAAGTAAAATAATGCACGGAGTAATACAGCCAACCGTCTTGGAAAACAACGGCCCTGACCGCAGGCTCGTTTACGCCCCGTTTATGATGGTCGCCAAACACCCCGTCCATTTGTTCTATAAGGGAGGAATAGGTATCCATGTCTGTCTTCTCCAGCTTGACGCGATATATCCCGTAGAGATTGGCGGGATAGTAATACCAGCCATCGGCGGATATGGTGGTCTCCGCCCCCTCGGTTTGGCTTGCCGGCCCATCCAATATCGTCGACTGCGGTGTTTTGGAGACAAGCAGCACCACCAGCGCCGCCGCCACACAGGCTGCGGCCGCGATGTTCGCGGCAATGAGTGTCAGACGCTTTGTTTTTCCTGCGGCCAACGCCCGCCCCCGCCCTACTTTCGCCATTGCGGCCCCCTTCGTCATTGCGGCCCCCTTCGTCATTGCGGGCTCCGACCCGCAATCTCTGCGCTTACTTTGGGATTGCGGATCAAGTCCGCAATGACGCGAAGGTTCACGTTCGGCGCCCAGCAGAATGTTGTCCAGCATTTTTTCTTTATCACGCAGTCTCACCGCATGCATGGTCTTTTCAAAACGATTCATCTTATATGTCCTCCGTCAGTAATTGTTTCAGTTTGGCGCGGCCCTTGGACAGATAACCCCAGACCGAGGTATCGCGCTTGCCCAGCATTTTGCCGATCTCCTTTGCCGTATAGCCCTCGTAATAGTGCAGATAGACGGACAGTTTCTCATACTTGGGCAGGCGCAGGATCAGCTCCAGCGTTTCGTCCCGCGCGTCGGTTTGGGTATAGACGTCCTCGAGCGGGATATCCCGCCTGTGGCCGCGCCCCAGAATGTCTTTGCAGCTGTTGGCCGCGCAGGTAATCAGCCAGGCCTTGGGGCTGCGGAGACTGTCGCCGGCCCGCAGCTTGCGCAGCAGGCCGCAAAACGCGGTTTGTGTCGCGTCCTCCGCGTCCATGACATTGCCCCGCAGGTACAGAAAGCAGAGCCGATACACCGTATCCGCGTGCTCGTGATAGATCTCGGCGAACCGATTATCCGATGTTATCAAGTTTATCCCCACCACCTCAAAGTTTTGATACCAATCACTTACTAAACCATTGAAGTCTTTGCGATCTGTTTCCCGCCTGACGGTGTCGCCGTCGATCGGCGCAGGCTGCCGGCTGCGCCTCACTCCCGCTCCTTGTCAGACGAAAAACATCTTCGCAAATCCAATCAACATTTTAGCAAGCGACTGGTTTATTTGAGCCGCTCATATATAAGACGATTGAAAGGGCTTATTCCTGAATAAATATAACACAAAAAAGAGTGGAGAGTGGAGAGTGGAGAGTGGAGCGAAGGAAAAAACTGCTTCGCAGTTTATACTAATCATTTTTAATAAGTGATTGATATTATAATAAAAGGGCGACATATAGTCGCCCATCGTTTGCTTAACTCTCAACACTCCACTCTCAACACTGAAAAGCTTCAGCTTTTCATCACCGCGTCCCAGGCCTCGTTGAACACGCGGGCAAAGTCGCCCAGATCGCGGAAGACCTGTGTGCGCGCCCAAACGTCCGGCGGCGGGTTATAGGCCTCGCACGCGCGCAGCCAGGCGGGCAGCAGAACAAAGGCCGCGTCGTTCGGCGTGGAGTAGCCGATGTACTCCGTGTTCTGCGCGGCGACCTCGGCGTCGCAGAGGAAGTTGATGAACTTCTCTGCCAGCTCCTTGTTCTTTGAGGTCTTGGGAATGATCATATTGTCAAACCACAGGTTGCTGCCCTCCAGCGGCACGCTGTAGTTCAGCGTGTCGTTCTCGTCCATCGCGTACACCGCGTCGCCCGAGTACACCACGGCCAAAGCCGCCTTGCCGTTGACCATGTCGGCCTTGATCTCGTCCGTGCCGTAACCCTTCACGATGTTCTTGCGCTGCCAAATCAAAGCGTCGCGTGCCTGCGTCACCTCGTCCGCGTCGCGCGTGTTGATATCAAACCCCAGCTTGAGCAAGGCCACGGCGATGGAGTCGCGCACGGAATCGTACATGATCACCTGCCCCGCGTACCGCTCGTCCCAGAGGATCGACCAGCTGTCCACGGGCTCGTCTACTTTATCCTCATTGTAAAGGATACCGACCGTGCCCCACATATAGGGGACGGAGTAGACATTGCCCGGGTCGAAGACGTCCGTCGCCGCCCAAAACCGCTCGCCGATGTTCGCGCGGTTGGGGATATTCTCCTTGTTGAGCGGGTGCAGCAGGTCCAGTTTGATCAGCCGCTCGATGATGTAGTCTGAGGGAAAACACAGGTCAAAGACATTGTCCGGCGCCTGCAATTTGACCAGCATTTCCTCGTTGCTCGCCATGGTCGAGTAGCGGATCCGCACGTTGTTCTCCCGCTCGAACTGCTTGATGATGTCGGGGTCCATATAATCGCCCCAGTTGAGGATCGTCAGCGTCTCCCTGCCGCTCGCGCAGCCCGCCAGTAAACCCAGCAGCAGAACGGCCGCCAGTAGTATTGCCAATAGTTTCTTCATTGTTATTTCCTCCGTGTCATTTCTTTATTTTCGGTACTGTCATCCTGAGCGCAGCGAAGGATCTTAAATGATCATGGCACAAGATTCTTCGCTGACGCTCAGAATGACAAAGGGTGGCGTTATGCGCTTTGCAACAGATTTGCCTCCAATTGCACCAGCCAGCGCAGGATACGGGCGGCGTCCGCTGCGGACATTTGGGTGTTCTTGGTCACCCGCGCGTTGGCAAGCCCTTGTTCGGAGAGTTCTTTCAACTGCACCAAATGCCGCAGTATGGCCGCCGCGTCCGCTGCGGTGATCTGATTGTCACAGTTCGCGTCGCCGACAAAGCGGCTGCTGTTGATTAGTTCCAGGGTCCCGCCCGTGACGCGTTTGGCGATCAGGTCGCAGCCGCTCAGGGTGAACGTTCTGCCTGCGGGAATTTGCATATCGGCGTCGGTCGCGTCAATGACACAGCGATCTTCGTTTTCATTGATGATACTGCTGCCAACAGAGAAATCTCCGGTCACGCGGACCGCGCTCAAATTTTCTCCTATGATTCGCAGCAGGCCGCCGTCGATCTTGAGATTGTCAAAGGCAACGTTTTCTCCCCCCACCAGCGCCAGCTCGCCGTGGATTTTGGTGCCCTCGAGCATCGTATCGCCGTATCTTAACACGACCTTGCCCTCGGGTCCGACGGTGATTTCGTTTATAAGCGCATTCTCCTCCACAGGTTCGTCCGAAAGCTGATCGATAACAATCACACCTGTGGAAACGGTCAGTGGCTGTAGCCCGCTGTTGGTGTAGATATAGGCAGTGCCCTCCGTACCATGTTCATTCATGATATTAAGATCGCCGCCGAACATCTTGCCTTCATACTTTTCCGGATCTTTTCTGATTTCAAAGGACGCGCCGTTCTCTACGATAATATTGCCCACGAACCCGCTGCAGTCGCCCTTGATAAAGACGGTCCCCTTGGTGAATCTAACGGTGGGGGTTGTATCATCGCTCTTGATCTCGCCATAAACACTGAATGTATCATCGTCATCGCACGCGCGTGTCAAGTTAAAATCAAGCACGGCGTTGCCATACAGGGTGATGGTCGGCCTGTGGTATGGGTCTTTTACGCCGCCCTGCCATTCGCAGACCGTATTTTTATACAGATTCACCTTGCCGCCGAAGATCGCGCCGTCTTCGTCAAAGATCAAAGCATTGCCGGTATTGTCCTGCTCCTTATGCCCCAAATTAAACACGCCGTTGTACCAAGAGTTATCACCGGACATGGTCAAGGTGCCGGCGCCTTCCTTTGTGAGAATCAGGCTATTGTCTACCGGGGGCATCTTGCCCTCTATGCCGCCCTGGTACCCCAAAACAGAATAAATGGAGCAGTTCAACGCGCCGCTGTCCGGCAGACAGGCGTCTTTGCCCGTGGGCAGATAAACCGCGGCCTTCCCATCAAGGCTTTTCAGGTCCTTCTTCAATTCCTCCTTGTCGTATGCACCCTCGTCCAGGGTATACCAATCGCTGATCCCATTTTCCTGAAGGTCGAATACCTCTCTGTACGCGGGATCTGCTTGAAACGCGGGGCTGCTCAATATGCCCGCCGCGTCCTCATCGGGGACCAGGACGGTGAGCGCATGGGGCGGCGTCCACACAGGGATATCCACCGCCAGCATATTGGTCAGTTCGTCATAAGCGCCGGCCAGCAATGCCACGACATAGGCTTTATACGCCCCGTCGTCGGGCAGGGTAATATAGGTGCCGCCCAAAACCGTGTCAAACTGTCCCACCGAAAAGCTTTCATTCACATTTGGGCCAAAGAGACCCGGCAGCCAGCCGTTTGCCGTGCTCAGGTCGCCGATGTCGTCCGGATCGGCGGGCGCCGCAGCCGAGGTCGGCAGAACCTGAAAAAAGTAATTCCCCTCATAGGTGGAGCTCATGCTGCCCGCGCCGTACCGGACCGAGACAAGCGCCGCGGTTTCGCTCATGCGGCCCACGTTGTCCAAACTCAGCGTGATCGCCGAATCCCCCAAGCCCGCGAAGGCCATCGCGGGGATAAGGGTGAGCAGCATAACGGCTGCCAGCAGGATTGCCGAAAATTTCTTCATGGTTGGTTCCTCCTTTTTCAAACTACATTGTACACTACTGTTGACAAAGTAACAAAAACTTGTCCTTGTACCTGGCGAGTCTGTGACCCGTCAGATTTTCCATTCAATGTCCACATGATCGCCGTTGGCGTATATACGGGAGATCATTCCG
>WRCT01000043.1 GCA_009783775.1 Clostridiales bacterium
CCTTCGTCGAAGTCTAAACCGGCTGCTATCACCCCCTCGGCTGACCGTTTCACGTTGCTGCGGGTGAATCGGTTGCCTGCTGTAATGTAAGGATTGGACATCCTTCCTTCACAGCATATATCCTGGCAAAAAAGAGAAAATCATGCTATACTGTTTCCATGATTGATTTTGTTAGAGACCTGCGCCTGCACCGCTATCCGGGCCGCGGCATTCTGCTGGGCCGGCACGAGGACGGCATTCACGCCGTGATGGCCTATTTCATCATGGGCCGCAGCCAAAACTCACGCAACCGTATCTTTGCAGCCGAGGGCGACGGCCTGCGCACCAAGGCCTTTGATTCCTCCCAAATGACCGATTCCTCGCTGGTCATCTACCACCCTGTGCGCGTGTTCGGCAAGGCGACGATCGTAAGCAACGGCGACCAGACGGACACGATCTACGAGTACATCAAAAACGGCAGCGACTTCGAGGCCGCCCTGCGCACGCGGACCTTTGAGCCGGACGCGCCGCACTTTACCCCACGCATTTCGGGCCTGGTAGAGCGCAAGGGCAAGGACTTCTCCTACCGCCTGTCCATCATCAAGGCGGCCGACGCGGCGGGACAAAGCGCACAGCGGTTTTTCTTTGAATATCCCCGGCCCATCGCTGGCGCGGGGCATTTGATCCACACCTATGCAAAGAATGCCGATCCCCTGCCGCCCTTTGCGGGCGAGCCGAAGGTCGTGCCGATCGAAGGCTCGATTGACAGTTTCGCCGACCTGCTCTGGCGCAGCTTAAACGAAAGCAATAAGGTCAGCCTTTTTGTGCGCTTTCTCAATCCCAGGACGGGACGGATACAGACGAGGATTATCAATAAGAATCAGTAAAAACAATGTACAAACTACAAACTACAATGTACAATGAATGAAGAAAACCCTCGCGGGTTTTCCTTTGAATGATAAACGAAAAACCCATCTAATGTGCGAAGCACTCCTCAATTGTAGTTTGTAGTTTGTACATTGTAGTTTGGAGAAGAAGATGACAACCAGCATTGAACTCAAATACGGCCTAAACCCAAACCAAGTTCCGGCTAAAATCTTTATGAAGGACGGCGGCGCGCTGCCCGTCACCGTATTGAGCGGCAGGCCGGGTTATATCAACTTTTTGGACGCGCTCAATGGCTGGCAGCTGGTCAGCGAGTTGAAGGCGGCCACGGGTTTACCCGCCGCCGCCAGTTTCAAGCACGTCTCCCCCGCCGGCGCGGCGCTGGGGCTGCCGCTATCCGATACGCTGAAACAAGCTTATTTCGTGGACGATCTGCCGCTTTCGCCGCTGGCCTGCGCCTATGCCGCCGCGCGGGGCGCGGACCGTATGTCGAGCTACGGCGACTGGATCGCGCTCTCCGATCCCTGCGACAAAGAGACCGCGACCTTGATCGCGCGTGAGGTCAGCGACGGTGTGATCGCGCCCGGGTATGACGCGGACGCGCTCGCTATCCTGCGCGCCAAACGCAAGGGCGGCTACAATGTGGCTGCCATTGATCCGGCCTATGTGCCCGCGGCGCAGGAGCAAAAGGACTGCTTTGGCATTACCTTTGAGCAGGGCAGAAACGCGCTGCCCATTACGGAGGCGCTGTTTGCCAATATCCCCACAAGAGAAAAGTTCCTGCCGCCGGAGGCCAAACGCGACCTGCTGCTGGCTCTGATCGCCTTAAAATACACGCAGTCCAATTCGGTCTGCTATGCCAAAGACGGGCAGCTGATCGGCGTGGGCGCGGGCCAGCAATCACGTATCCACTGCACACGCCTGGCGGGCAACAAGGCCGATATCTGGTATCTGCGCCGGCATGAGAAAGTGCTGGGCCTGCCGTTTCGGCCCGACATCCGCCGCCCCGACCGCGACAATGTGATCGACCAATACCTGGGCGAAGACCCGGACGATGTGCTGGCCGACGGCGCTTGGCAGGCATGGTTCACCGTCCGCCCCGAACCGCTCACCCCTGCCGAAAAACACGCCTGGCTCGCCACCCAACATGGCGTTTGCCTGGGCTCGGACGCCTTTTTCCCCTTCGGAGACAATATCGAGCGCGCCCACCGCAGCGGCGTTTCCTACATCGCCCAGCCCGGCGGCTCGATCCGCGACGACCATGTCATCGCCGCCTGTGACAAATACGGCATGGTCATGGCCTTTACGGGCATGAGGTTGTTTCATCATTAAGATTCCAGATTCCAGAGGCCAGATTCCAGACCGTAGGGGCGACCATTGGTCGTCCGCCCGCCTAACCAACGTACCGTAGGGGCGAACTGTGTTCGCCCGCCAATCCGCAAAAGGAGCAACCATGAAACATTCCTTCCTCAAACCAATCCTCGCCTTTATCCTCGCTCTTATCCTGCTGCTGGGCTGTGTCGGCAGCGCGTTCGCCGAGGAGTACAAGCACTACTATGGCGATCTGCACGCGCACACGGGCTATTCGGACGGGGCAAGCGGCACCACGCCTGCCCAGGCCTATGCCGCCGCCAAGGCGCAGGGCCTCGATTTCTTTGCCGTCACCGACCACTGCTCCTGGCTGGCGCCCTTCGGCGCGGCGCAGGGTGTGGCCAACCCCAACGCGGGCAATAATCTTTGGCGGCAGGGCCACGAGCAGGCGAACGCGGCTTATATTCCCGGCATCTTTGCCACCCTGCACGGCTATGAGTTTACCTGGTCCAGCGCCAATCCGGTCTACGGCCACATCAACACCTTCAATACCGTCGGCCTCATTTCCCGCTCGGATTCCAACTGGACGGGCACGGACAACGGGCGGGGCTTGCTCCGCTGGTATGACGAAATGGTCCTGCACCCGCAGTCCATCAACCAGTTCAATCACCCAGGCAATACCTTCGGCCGTTTCGGCACGCAGGCGGGCGGCCCGCCCCAGCCCGAGAAAAACTTTCTCTGGTGGACGCCACTGCGCGATCAGGTCATGCACCTGATTGAGGTGGGCAACGGCACGGGCAATGTGAACAATCTGGGCAACAATGACGGCCCGGGCTCGGGCAACTACTACCGGCAGACGGCGGAATACACCATCGCGCTGGACAAGGGCTGGCACGTCGCGCCCACGAACGTCTCCGACCACCACGGCACCGCCTGGGGCAGCTTTCCCAACCGCACCGTGATCCTCGCGGAGGAGCTGACGCGCGAATCGCTCTATGAGGCGGTCCGCCAGCGCCGCGTGTACGCCACGGAGAATAAGGGCATGAAGGTGAACTATACGTGCAACGGCGAGGTCATGGGCACGCGGATTCAGGTCCCTGCCGGCACGACGCTGAACATCACGGTCGAGGCCGAGGACACCGGCAGACGGGCGAACGTCGGCACGGTTGAGCTGCGCACCAACGGCAACGCCCTCAAAGCGACCGGCACGATCAACGCCTACAGCGGCACCTGGACGACCACGATCACCACCACCGCTGCCGAAACCTATTACTTCGTCAAGATCATTCAGCCCCGCACGCCCGCGGAGTGGACCTTCACCGCGCCGGTCTGGGTCGAGACGACGGCCACAGATCCCACGGGCCTGACAGGCCTCACCGTGTCGCACGCGACGCCCAAGCAGGGCGATCCCCTCACGCTCACCACGACGCTGTTTAACAACTCCCCACGTTACGGCGACGCGAATTTCAAGGTAACGTCCGTTGTATACAAAGACGCCGGCGGCGCGATTCTCAGCCAGCAATCCAATCCCTGCACGGCAATTGCAGGCAGCACAGCCACACATACCGCAAACATCACGGCAACCAAGCCCGGGCTCAATACGGTCACCGTCACCGTCACGGGCACCTACGCGGGCCTGCCCAAGACCTATACCGGCACGGTTTCCTTCACCGTATCCGGAGAACAGGGCCCGACCCCGACGCCCGGCGGCCCGCTGCCCGGCGACGCGAACTGCGACACCCAGGTTGACGCGGCGGACGCGGCGGCGATCCTGCGCTATCTTGTCCAGCTGGCAGACCTGACCCCGCAGGGCAAGCTCAATGCCAAGGTGACAAAGCCTTTCGACGCGCCCGTCTCCGCCGCCGACGCCGCCCGCATTCTGCGCTGGCTGGTCCAGCTGGAAAAAGATCTGGTGGAAAAATGATTCGCGACGCACGATCCATTTTGTGGTATACTATCTGAAAACCACTGTAACGGGCGATTGATAATCGCCCCTACGCGGCCCACTGCTATCGGAGGTCTTTATGGAAAACCAACTACTCTCCCTCATCATTCCCGTCTACTACGAGCAGGAAGTGCTCGCCGAGGCGCACGCGCGCATGGACGCGGCCATGCAAGCAACGGGCCACCCCTATGAGATCATCTATGTCAACGACGGCAGCCGCGACGGCACGATGGGCATTCTGCGCCGTATCGCGGCGGAGAATCCGGCGGTGCGCGTGCTGTCCTTCTCGCGCAACTTCGGCCACCAGCTGGCGGTCACCTGCGGCATGGACGCGGCAAAGGGCGACGCCCTCATTATTATTGACGTGGACTTGCAGGATCCGCCGGAGCTGATCCCGCAGCTGGTGCAGCGCTGGAAGGCGGGCGCGGACATCGTCTACGGCAAGCGGCTCAAGCGGGAGGGCGAGACCTTCTTCAAAAAGCTCACCGCGAAACTTTATTACCGTTTGCTCTCGGCGATGAGCGCCTATCCGATTCCGCTGGACACGGGCGACTTTCGGCTCCTGGACCGCAAGGTAGCGGACTGCTTTCTGAATATGCGCGAGCACGCGCGGTTTTTGCGTGGTATGTCGGCCTGGATGGGTTTTGAGGCCGTGCCGCTGGAATATGAGCGGCAAGAGCGGGCCGCCGGCAAGACGAAATATACGCTCAAGAAAATGCTGAAACTGGCGGCGGACGGTATCACGGGCTTTTCCACCAAACCGCTGACCTTGGCGAGCGGCTTTGGCATCGGGATTATGGCCCTGGCCGATCTCGGCCTGCTCGCGCTGATTGTGCTGGCCATCTGCGCCGTGCCCTTCCCCGCCTGGCTCTGGGCGGTGGCGGGACTGCTCTGCGTACAGGGGCTCACGCTGGTCTTTATGGGGATTCAGGGCGCCTATCTCGGCCGCGTCTATGACGAGGTCAAGGCCCGCCCGCTGTATATTGTGGCGGAGAAGATCAATTGCGACCGCTAGCGGTCGCAATTGTAGATTCCGGATTCCAGACTCCAGATTCCAGATCGCTCACGCGGGAGTTTTTCTCAACCACGAATGACACGAATAGCACGAATTTTCGCTCACGCGGGATATTCAAACCACGAACCGGGGTCCCCGCGCGGCTTGCCCCGAAGGGAGCAAACACGTGGGGTGGCAACCACACGAACCACACGAATGCGCTGCGGCGGGCAAGCCTCCTTTTGAAACGCAAAACTATTTGTCTGTCATTCTAAAAACTCTCAACTGTCATTGCGAGGAGAACGGGGGCTCTGTATAACGGGGCAACACGACGAAGCAATCCAGGCAGGAAAGCCCCTTGGTAAAAAATCATTTCTTGCCAAGCAGCTCTTCCACAATGCCCGAAATATGCGCAAGGGCGGTGGGGCTGAGCTTTTTGAGGTCCTTGATCAGCGCGTTCAGCTGCTCGGGCTGACGGTTGCCCTCGTCAAAGAACTCCTGCGGCGTGACCTTCAGATATTCGCAGATATAGAAGAATGCTGTCATCGAAGGCAGCGATTTCTTATTTTCGATATGATTGATATAATTGTCCGTTTGGCCCATGGACAAACTCATATCCCGAGCAGACACACCCATATTCATTCGCAACTCTGTGATACGCGCGGCAATATAATCCGTTTCCATGATACAATCTCCTTTTTACGAGATTGTATAGCACACAAGCACATAAACCATGAGTTCTCAATGCGTGTTTTGCTTGACGTAATGGTTTAGTGTGCGTATAATTGTATTTATACACATTTTAATCTCAAATCGGAGGAAAGACACATGGCTGACTTCAAAGAAATGTACTATACCCTGGCCGTAAGAGTGGCGTCGATTATCGAGGACTTGCAGGCCGCGATGCGCGAAACAGAGCAGATGTACACCATCGCTGAGGACCCCGAAATTTATCTGTTAAGAAAAACAGAGCCGGAAAAGGACTAGCCCGCCACAACTATCACAACTACCAATTTACTAGACTACTAAAGTTACTAAACTACTACTATTGTGTTTTAGCCACGAACCACGCGAATGCGCTGCGGCGGGTTTTCTTAACCAGTACAGCATTTGTCAAGGGATAATGTCCAGTTTATTCGTTTCTCTGTTGCAACGCAGGTATTCTTACTATACATGTCAGCCGGAGTCACCGGCGGAGATGGAATCGGATCGGGTGGTGTTGGAGGGACAAAAGACCCTTCAAGCTTATAAAGGTATAACGGATTATAATCTTTGGTCAGATAAGAACAGAAGCCTGATTCGCTGATTGAGATCATCCTTTTCCCTACTGCTCATCACGCGGACATCAAAATCGACAACAGACAACTCGTTCTCGCCGCTATCGTCCAGCTGTTTCTTATAGGCCTCGTACAAATCCTTGCGCTCTAACAGCTGTTTTAGCTCGGTTGGATTGCCGGTATCCGTCTCTGTGCTGTCGTTATGTTCCATGTCCGACAGATACTGCCCAATCTGCTCGTCCAGTCGCACGAGCCGTGCGTCCAGTTTCTTGCGCGAGAAATTCATCTTTTTGTTGTTGTCAGCCTTGAATTTACTGCCGTCCACCGCCAGAAGCTCGCCGCCGATTAGATCCCACGCCTTACACAGCTTTACAAACTTTTGAAACAGTTTTTGAAGGGGACGCAGGTTGTACTTGCGAAACTCCGCAATGGTTTTGTAATCGGGCGTGACGCCTTCCACCAGCCACATGGCTTCTACATTGCGTCTTGTTTCCTTCTCCAGTCTGCGGGAGGAACGGATACCATTCTCATAGCCGTATACATACAGCTTTGCAAGAGCTTTGGGCGAATAGGCAGGGCGACCGGTTGGAGCGGGCTTGGTTTTTTCAAATCCCAGCTTCTCAAGGTCCATGACCTCTACAAACCGGTCAATCACCCGCACCATTGCCTTTTCAGCCACCATATCCTCTAAAGCCAGCATTCTTATCTGGCCTCGGTTTACTCCCTGCACAAAACCCATTCTGCCTCAACCTCTCAACAAACAATCAATTTACCATATTATACCATAACATCAGTCGCTTGTCAACTTCTTCTCGAGTTTTGTAACAGTCTGACGTCCCCCTGTCACTTTCCCGCCGCGGCGCATTCGCGTCATTCGCGGTTGAAAAAGAAAAAGCCCCGCGTGCGCGATCTGGCATCCGGAATCTGGCATCTGGAATCTGAAATTGCAATGTCAATTGCGATTTCTTTATTGCCGTTTTGTAAACCTTTTGACAAAGTAGTGCACAGCGCAAAGCGACCATGCTAGAATTATCTTGTAGCAATATCACTTTGCAAGAGGTTGAGGCTTATGAAAAAAATCAAACGCCGCAGAAGGCGGCTGCGCCTGTCCAGTCCCATAGGGTTTTCCATCGCCTGTATTTTGGGCGCCGCCATGCTCGCGGGGCTTTATGTGGGCATCTCCTGGTGCGTGAAAAACGGTCCGGCGGTCGTCTCCGGCATTCGTGAGGCGATCTTGGCGGAGAGCGCCACGCCCTCGCCCGAACCCACTTTCACGCCCGCGCCCGAGGATTTGGGTACGCCCGCCCCCCAAAACACGCCCGTTCTGGGCACACCGAACCCGATCCCCACGGAGGATCCTGACGCCGCCCCGACGCCCAAACCGCCGCGTGTGGTCGATCCCAACGCGCCGCTGGGCGGGTTTGTGATAGGGTTGGATCCCTACCGCGACAAGAACAGCCAATACAAGGCCGAGGCGGACTATAACCTGGCCTTCGTGCAAAAGCTGGCGGAATACCTGGAGGACAAGGGCGCAGAGGTCGTGATCACCCGCAGCAACAGCACCGACGTCTATTCGGACGGCACGCGCTTTGCGGCGATCAAAAACGCCAAGAGCGACATTGCGATCCGTTTCATCTGCAACCATGTGAGCCAAAAAAACACGGGCGGCACCTATGTGCAGACCTCGAACGCGAACAAGGCCTTTGCGCAAACGCTGGTCAGCGAATACAGCGCGGCCACGGGCCTGCGCATTCGCAAGACCAAGACCGGCGTGGAGATCAAAAAGGACTATCTCTCCGGCGCGGGCTGTCCCATGGTACAGCTGATCCTGGGCCACTGGACCAACCCGGGCGAGCTGGCAAAACTGCGTGACGACGACTTCCAGGACAAGATGATCGAAGGGATCTATAACGGGCTCTTGAAACAGTTGACGGGCTAACCTAACCCCTTTTCCGCCATACCAGCGTGCAAACCAATACCGTGAGCGCGACAACAAAGATAATATTGGCAACCGATCGAAAACGGTCGGTTGCTTTTTCCATGGGTTCTTCCTCCGGTGTAGTCCATGGTGTAGGGCGGGCGCCCCCCTCTTCGAGGGGGGATGTCAGCGCAGCTGACAGGGGGGAGTTCCCCGCCGTGGCCGCAGGCAACGCGGCCCGCCATTCGAACTCCTGTTCAAAGAGCATAATCGCGTCCGAAAAGCGGCGGTTGCTCCGATAGCTTGCGTCATCGTCCGAACCCATCAACCCCATCATCACGCAAATCAAGGTAACGCCGTCCTTCTCGGCTGCCGAGACCAAAGCCATGCCCCCGCGCGGCGTCGAGCCCGTCTTTACGCCAATCGCGTGGGGATAATACAGCGGCGCGTCTGCAGCGGCGGCGATCAGCTTGTTGGTGTTTTTCAGGCGAAACGTGCTTGCGTGCCTGCTTGTCGCGGGAATCTCATACAGGGCCGTGCCCACAATCTCCCGAAACGCCTCGTTTTTTAGCGCGTAAGCCGTCAGTACCGCCATGTCCCGCGCGGTCGTATAATGTTCCTCCGCGTAGAGCCCGTGCGGGTTGACAAAGTGCGTGTCCGCCAAGCCCAGCTGCTCCGCCTTTTCATTCATCAGTACGGCAAACTCCGCCACGGAACCGGAGATATGAACCGCCAGCGCGATGGCGGCGTCATTGCCCGAAACCAGCATTAAGCCGTACAGCAGTTCCCGCACGGTGTACCGCTCGCCCCTCTGCAGCCCCATTCGCGTCATGCTTTTGGAAAGTCCCAGCGCCTCGGGCGGCACGCGCACGACTGTGTCAAGTCCGCAGTGCTCCAGTGTCAGAAGGCAGGTCATGATCTTGGTCGTGCTGCCGGGCGCGGCGCGGACGTCTTCCTCGCGCCCCCGCAGCAGTGTTTTCAGGTCCGCCGCGTCCACCAGGCAGAAGTAGGGTGCCAGCACCTCCTCGGGCTCATTTTCCGCCACGGCCGCGTTTACCCATATCACCAGCGCAAGCGCGACCAAAATCAATCGTTTCATATTCAGCTATCTTACCACCCGCAACGCGCCTGCCGCCCCTTATCGCAAAAAGAGCGCAAATCAGACAAAAAAACAGCATAGCATATAACATGAAAAAACGCCGCGTAAAACTCTTCACAATCCTTCTGGCCATGCTGATCCTGTTCGTGGCGGGCTTTCTCTATATCAACGTCAGACTGGGTCCCGTGCTGGAGGGCCTGTCCGCCGCGCGCGTCGAGTCGCTGGCGGCCAAGGTCATGAACGACGCGATCCTGGAAGTGCTGGGCAGCGAGGAGGCGCAGAAGGCGCTGATCAACATCTACTCCTCCGAGCGCGGCGTCTACCTGCTTATGGCCAACAGCGCGCGGCTCAACGTGATTGCCGCCGACTGCGCCGCCTCGGCCCAGCAGCGTATCATGGCGCTGGGCGAGCAGGGCATTTCCATTCCCGTCGGCACCCTCTCCGGCGTGCCGACGTTCGCGGGCATGGGCCCCAATATCAAACTCAAGTTCACGCCCGCCGGCGCGGTGCGCTCGTCCTTCTCCAGCGAGTTTCGCAGCGCGGGCATCAACCAAACCCTGCACCGGATCACCTTAAAGCTGGTCGCGACCCTGCGCGTGATCCTGCCCGGCAAGTCCTATTCCATCAGCGTGGTGGCCGAAGCCCCCATTGCCGAGAGCATTATCGTCGGCGACGTGCCCAACGCCTACACCAACCTCGGCGACGCGCAGTGGCTGACCAGTTTGGTCCCGGGGGAACCGTAGAGTGGAAAGTTGAAAATGGAAAGTGGAAAGTGAAGGAGGATTTTCTCCGAAAATCTTCTCATTACATTTTAAGAAAACGCGGAGCGTTTTTACCTTAACTTTCCACTATCCACTTTCCACTTTCAACTGTGATAAACCCCTTTGCTTTTCATTGCCGGTCGTATATAATAAAAGCAATGAATAAAGCGAGTCAAAATCGCATATCCCTCATGACCGCGTCGCTTGCGCGGCTGTGGCGCGCGCGGGACAATATCCGTCTTGCCAACGTCCGCGTAAAGAATCTGAAGTATATGCTGATCTTCGCCCTTGCGCCCATATTCGCCAATATGCAGGGCGCGTTCTTTGAAAGCGGCGTCGGCTTGTTTGGCTTGGACGCGATGACATTGATGGGCGGTGCGTACTGCATTGGCGCGGGCGTGCTCTTCGCCTTTGCCGATGTGAAAAATATGCTCACGGTCGCGCGCGTCTGCGTTATGATGACACTGGCCGGTTTCATCCCCTGGCTGTTTTTACCCGAAGGCCAACTCTCGCTGAGCCTCGCGATTCTATTCATGTTCGGTTTTGGCGGCTGCGCCGCCTGCGCGGCATTTTCCTATACGTTCGCGCTCAATAACGCGGAACGTTTCTTCGGCGCGGCGCTCGTCTCGGCCTTTTGTATGCTGATGCAGCTGAACTATGGGCTTTCCTTTCTGTCGGGCCTGTTCGGCCGCGCTTACCTGACCTTGCTTGTCGCGGGGACCGCCGTCTGTCTTTTGTCCTATAAAACCGAGGACTTCGGGGGCGCGCTAAAACAGCCCGAGGCCAAGCTCAATCCGGCCATCAAACTCATGCTGTTCTTCTTTGTGGCGCATAAACTCGTGGAGATCCTCTACACCTATTTTCCGGTCGCGTCCACGCCCCAGGCGCTCATTTCCAACGGCATGGTGGGCCTTGCCGTAATCGGGCTCTCGTTTGTCCTGCAGGTCTGGGCAAAGCGGAGCGTGTGGACGATGTGCAACCTGTTTTTCATCGCGATGATCTGCGCTTACGCGCTCTACTTCTCTCCCGCCGGTTCCATCGGGCGCGAGGCCGGACGCTATTTCCACGGCTTTGAACAGATGGGCTTTATCGCGTCCTATTATCTGCTGGGCTGTATCTTCAAAAAGCATGGAAATTTCCGCCTGTTCAAGCGCAGCCTGGTTATCATCCTGCCCGGCTCTTTGCTCCTGTATCTGATCCCGGGCGCGCTGGCCGCGATACTGCCCGAGCAGATGGTTTTGGTCTCAACGGCGATAACCGGTGTGATCTTCATTGCGTTTATCATGCTGTCGCCGGTTTACGCCAAGCATATGTTCTATGCCGATTGGTCGGACGATTTCCATCTGGTCGATATGACGGAAACGCAGAGCCGGACAAGGCAGGCCGATTTGTTTGAAAGTCTTGGCCTTACGCCGCGCGAAAAGGAGATTGTTGTGTTCTTGCTGCGCGGTTACAGTATGCGGCAGATTTCCGGCGAACTCAAAATCAAATTTGACACGGTCAAGTTCCATGTCAAAAATCTATATAAGAAACTGGATGTCGGGAGCAAGGCGGAACTGTTTGCCCGCTTTAACGCACTGCTGCCCGACGGCGAGGACAACGAATGGCAAAGCCCCAAACCGCCTGAGGAAAAAACATGAAGATCAAATCAAAGAAAAATTTTTGTATACTGCTGGCGGTTGCGGTGGTATTCGGGCTGTTTGCGGTTCTGCCGCCAACGGCAGGCGCCGACGGCCCGCCCATCTTTGTGGGGCCGCGCGCCAATACCGCGGACGACCCTGCGGGCGCCGTCTATGTTTCCCCGAGCGGCAGCGACGCCACGGCGAAC
>WRCT01000044.1 GCA_009783775.1 Clostridiales bacterium
ACAACTTTGCGGGCTGTGGACGTATATATCACAAAACTGCGAGATAAATTCTCGGCCTGCAATGACTTTAGAATCGCTACAGTGCACGGGCTCGGATACAAGGCGGTGGTTCAATGAAAACGCGTGCAAGCAAGCATGACAGTCGAGTCAACACAAGATACCCTGTGTGGCTGGAATATCTCGGAATGTGGTTTATCATGTTATGCCTGACGGGCGGGCAATCCATGATTTTTTACTCCTTTATGGGCGTGGACAGCCCTGATATCCCACTCACTTTCATCTTCGCCAACGTCGGCTACTGGGGCCTTATGTCGTTCATTTTCTGCGCGATCACCTTTGCGATTCGACGACGTATGTTTGATAAGCCGCTGAGGAAATTGAGCGAAGCGGCGCGACAGGTCGCGCAGGGTGATTTTTCTGTTCACATCGATCCGGTCCGAAAGGACGGCAAAAAGGACTATGTCGAGGTTATGTTCGAGGACTTTAACACCATGGTGGATGAGTTAAACAGCATTGAAATGCTGACGGGCGATTTTGTATCAAACGTGTCCCATGAGATTAAAACGCCTCTCTCCATCATCGAAAGCTACGCGATGGCCTTGCGCAAAGACGACATCGCAGCGGAGCAGAAGAACGAGTACATAGATACCATCATTACTGCCTCCCAAAAGCTGAACACCCTGGTGACAGATATCCTCAAACTTAGCAAATTGGAGAACCAAAAGATCACTCCCGCTTGGGAAACGTATGACCTCTGCGGCCAGCTGACCGAATGCGCGCTTGCTTTCGAAGAGCTATGGGAGAGCAAGCGCATTGCTTTCACCGCCGACCTGGACGACAGAGCCATGATCCGTGCCGACCGAAGTATGCTTGAGATTGTGTGGAACAACCTGCTGGGGAATGCGCTGAAATTTACGCCGACCGGCGGAACGATTTTGCTTGCACAAACGTCAGACGAAGACAGTGTGACCGTAACCGTTACAGACAACGGGAGTGGCATGAGCGATGAAACCAAACGTCGTCTTTTTGACAAGTTTTATCAGGGAGACTCCTCCCATTCACAAGAAGGCAACGGCCTGGGTCTTGCGTTGACGCGCCGCGTGATTGAGCTTTTAGGCGGTCAAATATCCGTAACAAGCGCGTCCGGCGTGGGAAGCACCCTTACCGTGCGCTTGAAGGCAGCTCCGTAGAACACGGTTTAACACCTCTTAAATGTTTTTCTAACAACTCCCTAACATTCAAATGGCAGAATGACCCTACAAGAGCAACAAAATCGTATGTGGGGTCAGCATGGAGAAAATCAAGTCCAGATTAAATATGATACTCGCGTTTTTGATTATGGCTTACCTGCCGTTTATTATTGCCTTGAGCCTCAGATATGACATACTCAACGTCTCGCTTTCGCGTATCGGCTGGCAATTGGGCGGTTTGGGTTTTCTTCTTGCATACGTCCTATATACCGTGCCGCTTATGATTTTTCAAATCTCAACCTTTCTGAGAATATCAGGCGCCAAGATCAGGCTGTTGAAAGCTTTTATTTCAATCGGCGGCATTCTGATCACTACGGGCGCAATCCTGCCTATTCGAGAAACAAGTCCCCAATACTGCCACCTCATGCATACCTGCCTGTGTCTGCTCGGCAGTGTCATGGCAATCATAACAATCTCTTATATGGTCGCGTTGTATTGTAAGGCAAACAAATGCAGGGCCAGAAGAACCGCCATTCTGTATGTCGGTGTGCTGGCGGCAGTGGGAACCGCTTTCTGCTTTCTTTATACCGCCGCCCTGTTTGAGGCCGGAGCGTCCTTGTTATTTCTGATCACAATGTATTTGTTAAACACCACTTTGCACAGACATCTTAATATACCGCAAACATTTCCCAAACAAAACGCAAATATCAGTCCTGCAAGCTAAACACATCAAAATCAGAAAGGAAGAAAGACAATGAATGAAATCACAAAAAACAATGGAAACTTCATCGGCTACGAGTACAAGGAGGTCATCACAACGCGTGACATGGAGGGAATGTATACGGATGGCTATCCCAGCTTTGGTTGGCAGTTGGACGGCGTCTCACCCTCACCCATTGGTTTCTCTGCCGTCGGTTTGAAATTTAAGCGTGACCGCAAAATCAAGAACAAGGCAGAGTTATCCCGCCTGCAACGTCAATTCGAAGCGGGTATCTCGGAGATTTTCAGTTTGGAGCGCTCCAAGACTTCATCCGCTTTCATTACGGCGATGACGGTCGGCTTAATTGGCACGGCATTTCTCGCAGGCGCGACTTTCGCTTTCATCTACGGGGAGATGATTCCGCTGATGATTCTGCTGGCCATCCCCGGTTTTATCGGCTGGTTTCTGCCTTTCACACTTTTCAAGAAAATCAGAGCGAAGAAAAGCGCCGCCGTTATGCCGCTGATAGAAAATCAATATGATGCGCTCTATGAACTTTGCGCAGAAGGGCATACCCTGCTGGCGCAATAAGGGCGCCGGTCCGGCGCAAAGGAAGATAGGATAGCCTGTGGCCCCTCCCGCAGGCTATTCCTTTACGGTCGGCAAATTGCCCAAGTTGTTTTCCTCCGTGTCGTCGGGCAGGGATTTAAGGTATTCGTTCCCCTTGCGGTTGGCAATGCCGACGCCCCGAATCCCGCCCTGCCGCGCCAGTTCAATGGCCCCGGGCTTGTCCAATATTTTTCCGCCCTCTAACTGATAGCCGGTGATACGTCCGCTGCTCTTTGTCAGTGCAACGATTCGTTTGGCGTCGGCGTTAGGGACAGGGATTTCATTTAGCGCGTTCATAGGCAGCGTTTTCAATTTTGGCATAATAGTCTCCTCCATTTTATGCGTCACTGCGGGTTTAACCCGCAATCTCTTTCCCATAGTATTGTTGGTTTTCTCGTGAATATACAGAAAGACGGGTGAACATTGCCACCCGTCTTTTGCCAGTGAATATGTGCAAAACATTATTTGAAATATGCCAGCGCCGCTTTAACGATGGCTTTTGCAACCTTATCGGGCATACTCTCGTCCATCAGCCGCAGATAATCGCTCCAGTTGTTGTGATAGCCGATTTCGATCAACGCGCCGGGCACGTTATGCTCGCGTATCATGAAATAGTCCTGCGGCGCGCTGGATCTCTTGGCAAACCCTGTTTCTGTCGCGGTATGCGTAAGCAGCAGGTCCGCCAGTTTTTTGTTCTCGGCCGCCCGATAGCCCAGGTAATAGTTCTTGTTATACGCGTCGGACGCGTTGTGGATGTAATATGTCTCCACACCGTTTACATCGGTCGGAGGTGGATGAGAACCGGAGCCCCTGGCGTTCGTATGGATCGAAATGAAGATCAGATTCTCCACTTGATTCGTCATGTCGAAGATGCGCTTTGTGGTCGGGTGAATCGTCTGCGTGCTGCTATACGGCGTATTGTAGTAAACCTGCGCGATCGGTCCGTTGTGCTCACCAGCCTCGGGTATGATGCTGTTCATGATCGCCGTGTAATCTTCCACTTCTTTTATCAGGGCGGGCAAGGGATTTTCTGTCTGCGCAAGCATATGCTCCATGGCGGTGATATTCACCCTAGACATACGGCTATAGCTGCCCACATGGTTTAGGCCGCTGCGGGTCATAATGACCGTGGCGCCCTGCGCCTGCAATTGCTTGCGCGCCTCGAGCGCAAAATCCAGCACCCGGTCCGCCTCGTGATAGTGTGTGCCGCCCTCATACTTCGGGTCGGTCTCCAGTGTCCAATCATAGCTGCCGCCGCGCCACCGATCCGCAAGCGTTTCATGCCGCCCGTGTCCCGGGTCGAGGATAATCGTCTTGCCGCTCAGCGGAAGTGCCGGTGTCGGCGTGGGGGACGGCGAAGGGGTCACCGTAGGCTTGGCAGGAGGAATGGTGCCCAGCTCGACCAAATAACGCAGGATCGCCGCCGCGTCCGCAGCGTCCACAACGCCATTTTCATTTACATCGGCGAGGGCCTGCTGCTCCTCGTCAAGCGTCGCAAGCTCAACCAAAGAGCGCAGAATGAGCGCGGCATCCGCAGCCGAAACATTTCCGTCACGGTTCACATCGCCCAGCGCATAATCGCTCTGTGCGAAGGAAAACATGGTCACGCCAAGCAGGGTAGAGAGAAACAGCGCAATCAATATTATGGTAATGATATACTTTTTCATATTGTAATTTTAACATGAATCACACATCCTGTCTCGATTTTCACTGATTGTTCTTACAATTTTCACAAGAAATGAACGCAAAAATATTTTTCTCTTGCTTTTTTTAGCCGCCTGTGTATAATAGTATTGGTCTCGGGCTCATAGCTCAGCTGGGAGAGCGCCGCGTTCGCAATGCGGAGGTCAGGGGTTCGATCCCCCTTGGGTCCACCACACTTGCCTCACGGCAAGAACGAAGAGTGAAGAACGAATAGAGAAAAGAGAAGGTTTCGCTGAGGCAGGTTTGTACTTTTTTTCTTTTCCCTCTTCGTTTTTTACTTTTCACCGATTATGAGGACGCAGGGCACGATCAAGGGGGCATACCATGACAGGATATCAGGACCTCAAATATCAGATATTTGAGACCATTACTTCTCCCGACGATAAAAACAGGGCGAGTAAGATCTTTGACCTCTCCATCATCACGTTGATTGTCACCAATCTGCTTTTGATTATCGCGGATACCTTTGACCTTCCGGTCGCGGTACACGAGGCAATCTATGTTTTCGAAATTATTTCCGTCGGTATTTTCTCCGTGGAGTATCTGCTCCGCCTTTGGACGGCGAACCTGCTCTATCCCCACCTTAGCCACACAAAAGCGCGGTTCCGATTTGCCTTCAGCTTTTTGGGCTTGATCGACCTGTTGGCCGTGCTGCCGTTTTATTTGCCAAAGGTCATTCCGTTCGGGCTCTTTGTGCTGGAAACCATGCGCATTATCCGCCTGCTGCGCTTTTTCAAGATCAACCGCCACACGAACACCTATTACCTCATCTATGACGTGTTCAAAAAAAAGGCCCGTCAGCTGCTGGCCTCCATCTCCATCGTGTTTACGCTCATGGTGATCGTCGCGGTTCTGATGTATGACGTGGAGCACGTCGCCCAACCGGACAAGTTCCGCAACGCCTTCTCCAGCCTTTGGTGGGCGCTATCCACGCTCACGACCATCGGCTTTGGCGATATCTATCCCGTTACGGTCGCGGGCCAGGTTCTAAACGGCGTCTTTGCCTTCCTCAGTATTGGCCTCATCGCCGTGCCGACAGGCATTATCTCGGCGGGTTTTGTAGAGCAAAGCCGCCGTGCACATCACGAGGCAGCGGACAACTACTGCCCCAACTGCGGACACAAAATCAGAAAATAGGAGAGGTTGGATTATGGTGGAATCAAGATGTGGCATTCTGTGTAACGAGTGCTCATACAAAGAGCAAGTGGGCTGCGGCGGTTGCGTCAACATCGACAAGCCGTTTTGGGGTGAGGCCTGTCCCGTGAAAAGTTGCTGCGAGAGCAAAACGCTCACACATTGCGGCTTATGTCCGGCCTTCCCCTGTGACCTGCTCAACCAATTCGCCTACGACAAAGAGCAGGGCGATGACGGAAAACGTATCGAACAGTGCAAAAAATGGGCGGGAGCGTAATGCCCCGCCCTTATTTGTGATGTCATTCTGAGCGTCAGCGAAGAATCTGACCCGCTCTATCCCATCAACATCGCCATAACGGCCTTTTGCGCATGGAGCCGATTTTCGGCCTCGTCGAAGATTTCGTTCGCGTGCGCCTCAAAGACCTCCGCTGAGATTTCCTCGCCCCTGTGCGCGGGCAGGCAATGCTGCACCATCGCCTTGGGCTGCGCCAGCGCCATAAGCTCGCTGTTGACCTGGAAACCCGCAAAGGCGTTTCTGCGCTCCTGCGCCTCCTTCTCTTGGCCCATGCTCGCCCACACGTCCGTCACCATCACGTCCGCGCCTGTCGCCGCCTCCTCAGGGCTGCGGACCAGCTTAAAGTGCTTCGGATAATCCGCCGCGAATGCCAGCGCCTCAGGCGCGGGATCAAACCCCTCGGGCGCGGCCACCGTGATATACATACCGCACTTTAGGCCGCCCACGATCATGGAGTTGCAGACATTGTTCCCGTCGCCGATAAAGGCCAGCCGCACACCCTCCAGCGCGCTGAGATGTTCCCGAATGGTCATCAGATCGGCCAGGATCTGGCAGGGGTGGGCAAAGTCCGTCAGGCCGTTGATCACAGGAATCGTGGCCCATTTTGCCAGGTCCTCAACTTCAGACTGCGCGAAGGTGCGGATCATGATCCCATGCACATAGCGCGACAGCACGCGGGCCGTATCCTCCACCGGCTCTCCGCGACCGATCTGCAAGTCATTCGCGGTCAGAAACAGCGGCTGTCCGCCCAGCTGATAGATGCCCGTCTCAAAGGACACGCGCGTACGCGTGGACGCCTTTTGGAAGATCATAGCCAGCGTTTTGCCGGACAGCACCTTTTGCTCCCGTCCGTGCTTGAGGTCGTACTTCATTTGGTCGGCCAGGCCCAGGATATCTAAAATATCCTCGCGGCTTAAGTCCAGCAGTTTTGTCAAGTCTTTTTTCATGTCCGTTCTCCTTTTACTATGTTTTCAAAAATGGTAAGCCCCGCGTCGATGTCTTCGTTCTCAATAATCAGCGGCGGCAAAAAGCGCAGCGCGTCCGTTCCTGCGGTCAGACCGACCAAGCCTGCCTCCAGCAGCTTGGTGTTCAGTTCTCTGAGCGAGACACCGGCGATCTGAATCCCGATCATCAGCCCCCTGCCCCGGGTGCAAACGATGTCCGGCAGGTTCATCTCCGCAATGCGCCCGCGGATATAGTCGCCCTTTTCGGTCACCTGCGGCACAATGGACGTCAATATATCCAATGTGGCCAAGGCCGCCGCACAGCACAGCGGATTGCCGCCAAAGGTCGAGCCGTGGTCGCCCGGTCCCAGCACGTCAAACAACTTCTCATTGACAAGGATTCCGCCCAGCGGCAGTCCTCCGGCAATGCCCTTGGCAAAGGACAGCGCGTCGGGTTTCACGCCCAGCGTCTGAAAGCCAAACCACTCGCCGGTCCGCCCGATACCTGTCTGCACCTCGTCCATCAGCAGCAGCCAGTCCCGCGCGCGACAGAGTTCCGCTGCCTGCTGCACATATGCCGCGTCCAGTGGGATCACACCGCCTTCGCCCTGTATGGGCTCGAGCAGCAGCGCGCAGACGTCGTCGCCCTGTCTTTCCAGCGCGGCCATATCTCCGGCGGGCACATGACGAAAACCCGGCGTAAAAGGATCAAAGAACTTATGGAAATGTTCCTGCCCTGTGGCGGCCAGGGTCGTAATCGTGCGCCCGTGGAACGAGCCCTCCAGCGTCAAAACCGCCGCCCGCCCGACGCCGTACTTATCATGGCTCCATTTGCGCGCCAGCTTGATCAGCCCCTCATTCGCCTCTGCGCCGGAGTTGGCAAAATAAGCGCCGCGCATACCCGCGATCTCGCACAGCCGTGCCGCCAGTTTCTCACCCGGCTCCGTGTTGTACAGATTCGACGTATGCGTCAACTGCCCCGCCTGCTGCGCGACAGCCGCAACCCACTCTGGGTGGGCGTGGCCTACCGAAGTCACGCCGATACCGGACGCGAAATCAATGTATTCCTTTCCCTCTTTGTCCCACAGCCGACAGCCCTGCCCTTTTACAAAGGTCACGGGATATCGGGCGTAGGTTGGCAATAAATAATCGCTCATAGTATCATCGTTCCTATTCCCTCATGGGAGAGCGTCTCGATCAATATCGAGTGCGGGATCCGACCATCCAGAATATGTGTGCGCGGTACGCCCTGACGCACGGCCTCGACGCAGCAGTCCACCTTGGGGATCATGCCTCCGCTGATGACGCCGGACTTGATCAGCCTCGGCACCTCCGGCAGGGAGACGACCTGAATCAGTGTGCTTTCATCAGAGGGATCGCGCATAAGTCCGCGCACATCTGTGAGCAGAATAAGTTTTTCAGCCTCCAGCGCAGCCGCCAGCCGCGCGGCCGCCGTGTCGGCGTTGATGTTAAAGATCTCGCCCGGCTGCTCGCCGCAGGCCACGGTGGAGATCACAGGGATATAACCGCCCTCCAGCGCCAGGCGCACGGGCTCGGGGTTGACGTCGGTCAGCTCGCCCACCAGACCCAGGTCCTTATCCGCACGCAGCTTGCGCGCTACCATCATGCGCCCGTCCACGCCCGACAGGCTGAGCGCCTTGCCGCCCTCTTCCCCGATCAGCCGCGACAGCTGCTTGCCCACCCGTCCGCTCAAAACCATTTGCACCACATCCATGGTCTCCTCGTCCGTGTAGCGCAGGCCGTCCACAAAGCGCGGTTCCTTGCCGACCTTCTCCAACACCTCGTTGATCTCCGGCCCGCCGCCGTGCACCACGACCACACGGATGCCGACCAGCGACAGCAGCACGATATCGCTGATGACCGCCTCGCAGAGCTCCTCCGACTGCATGGCGCTGCCGCCGTACTTTACCACGACGGTCTTTCCGTGATACAGCTTAATATAGGGCAGAGCCTCGGACAGGATACGCGCTTTTTCAATATTCGCCGGCATAAAAATCTCTCCTTTATGTTCTGTAATCGCCGTTGATTTTCACATAGTCATAGGTCAGGTCGCAGCCGTAAGCCTCCGCCGTGGCGTCGCCTTCGTGTTGCGTGACCGCAATGGTTACCTCTTTCTCCGCCAGCACCTGTTTGGCAATTGCCTCGTCAAAGGCCAGCCCCGCGCCGTTTGCGCAAACTCTGATCCGTCCGACAGCGGAGGAAAAAGCAATGTCCGTTTGCGCGGGGTCAAAGTCCGCGCCGGAGTAACCCAAGGCGCAGAGCACGCGGCCCCAGTTGGCATCCGCACCGAACAGGGCGGCCTTGGTAAGAGACGATGAAATCACAGCCTTGGCAAGCAACACCGCGTCGGTTTCGCAGCCTGCACCGCTCACGCGGCAGATCAGCAGCTTGGTCGCCCCCTCCCCATCTTTGGCGATGTCCTTTGCCAGTTTCAGGTTCACCGCGTTCAGCGCGCCCAGAAAGATCTCATAGTCCGCGCTCTTTTCCGTGATGATTGGATTGTCCGCGGCGCCGGAGGCCAAAATCGCGGTCATATCGTTCGTGGAGGTGTCGCCGTCTACGCTCACCCGGTTGTAGGTGCGGTTTGCAGAGGCCCGCAGCGCCTCTTGCAGCAGCGCGGGCGTGATTGCGCAATCGGTGGTCAAAAAGGCCAGCATAGTCGCCATGTTTGGATGAATCATGCCGGAACCTTTTGCCATGCCGCCCAGCGTCACAGTCTTGCCGCCCAGCGTAAATTGCACGGCAGCCATCTTGGGAAAGGTATCCGTGGTCATAATCGCCTCGGCCGCGGGCAAGCAATCCCGCGAAAGCGATTGTGCCAGCGCGGGCATGGCATTGATCATCTTCTCCATCGGCAGCGGCTGACCGATCACGCCCGTGGAATTGACAATAAAGTCCTCGGTGCGTAAACCGCAGGCGGCGGCGGCAGCAGTGACCGTGGTCTCGGCCGCAATCGCTCCGCCCGGCGCGCAGGCGTTGGCATTGCCCGAGTTGGCCAAAATCGCGCGCGCCCGACCGTTGACCAAGTGCCGCATGGTCAGCCAAATAGGCGCGGCCTTGACCTTGTTTGTCGTATACACGGCGGTCGCGGCGCAGTCCCTGTCCGCCACTATCAGCGCCAGGTCGCGCTTTTGCGAGTTCTTCCGAATGCCGCAGTGCACGCCCGCCGCCAGAAAACCGGGCGCGGCCGTGACGCCACCGTCGACATATTTCAATTCACTCTGCATAAACATTCAGCCCCTTTCCCTCGTCCAGCCCGCACGCGATATTCATGCACTGGATCGCCGCGCCGGACGCGCCCTTGCCCAGATTATCCAGTCGGGCAACCAGCAACGTCTGCTTGTCGTGCCCGAACACAAAAAGTTCCATACGGTTCGTGCCGTTGCAGGCCTCGGGATCAAGCGGTTCACCTTCATTCGCGCCCAATGGCATCACTTTGATAAATCGACTGTTTGCGTAATGCGCCGCAAGCGTCTCCCAAACTTGTTGCCGATCTGCCCATAGCGGCACGCTCACCAGCATACCCTGCGCCATATCGCCCAGCACCGGCATAAAAACCGGCGGCGCACACAGTCCCGTTATCGCCTGCATCTCCGGCAGATGTTTGTGCCGCAGCCCCAGCGCGTAGGGGCGCGGCGCGTGCAGGGGGTCGCCCGCCGAGCGGTTTGTTTCATAGGTCTCGATTAAGCCGCGCCCGCCGCCGGAGTAACCGGTCAGCGAGGTGCAGGAGAGCTGTGTCTCAGGCGATAGAAGACCGGCGGCGATCAGCGGATAAACCAGTGCGATAAAGCCTGTGGCATGACAGCCGGGGTTGGCAATGCGTTTTGCCTTGGTGATGGCAATCCTATGCTCTGCCGAAAGCTCCGGCAGTCCGTAAACCCAGCCCGGGGTCGTGCGGTGCGCGGTAGACGCGTCGATCACCAGCGCGTTCTCCGGCGCCATTGCCGCCGAGGCTCTTGCCTCCTCGTCCGGCAAGCAGAGAAAGATCACATCGGCCTGCGCCATCAAGGCCCGTTTCGCCTCCGCGTCTTTGCGCAAAGCAGGATCGATCCGCAAAAGCGCTATGTCGTTGCGGGCCAGCAGCCGCTGCTCCAGTTGCAGTCCCGTCGTTCCCGCTTGCCCGTCAATAAATACCTTAATCATACTTACTTCTTATTTTCTCAATATGCGCCAGCACCGCCTCCGGCGCGGGCCCGCCGATCACGTTTCGCGCGTTTACGCAGTTCTCCAGAGAAAGCGCAGCGTAGATATCCTCGTCGAAGGCGGAACAGGACGCTTGATAGTCGGCCAGCGGCAGGGTCTCCAAGGTGCAGCCCTGTTCGATACAGCTGCGCACCAACCGTCCCACAATGCCGTAGGCCTCGCGAAACGGCAGGCCCTTCTTGACCAGATAGTCCGCGCAGTCGGTGGCGTTCAAAAAACCCTCTGCCGCCGCCGCGCGCATTTTATCGCGCTTAAACGTCAGCGTCTCCATCATAGGCGCAAAGACCGCGAGGCATTGGCGTACCGTCGCTATCGCGTCAAAGAGGGGTTCTTTGTCCTCCTGCATATCCTTGTTGTAGGCCAGCGGCAGGCCCTTCATCACGGTCAGCAACGCGACCAGACTGCCGTAAACCCGGCCCGTCTTGCCACGGCACAGCTCCGCCACATCGGGATTTTTTTTCTGCGGCATAATCGAAGAACCGGTGGCAAAGGCGTCATTCAACTCGGCGAACCCAAACTCCCAGGAGCACCAGGCAATAACTTCCTCGGACAGCCGCGACAGGTGCATCATCAGAATAGACAACGCGGACAGCAGTTCGAGTACATAATCCCGATCGCTTACCGCGTCCAGGCTGTTCGGACAGGGTCCGGCAAAGCCGAGCGTTTCAGCCGTCATGACCCGATCAATGGGATAGGTCGTGGTCGCCAGCGCGCCAGCGCCCAGCGGGCAGAAATCCATGCGTTTTTGACAGTCCGCCAGCCGCTCGATATCCCGCGCAAGCATTTCGGCATAGGCCATCAAGTGGTGCGCCGCCGTGATGGGCTGCGCCCGCTGCAGGTGGGTATAGCCCGGCATGATGGTGCGCAGCTCATTCTCCGCCTTGTCAACCAGTGTCTTTTGCAGAGTCAGCGTCAAAGCACGCAGATCATCAATTTCCTGCTTCACATAGAGCCTCAAATCCACCGCCACCTGATCGTTGCGTGAACGCGCGGTATGCAGCCGCCGACCGGGATCGCCGATCCGCTCGGTCAGCAGAGCCTCGATATTCATATGAATATCCTCCGCGTCGGTCGTCAGCGCCACCGTACCCGCCTCGATGTCGTGCAGGATGCCTTCCAAACCAGTCAGAATGACCTCGACGTCTTCTGACGAAAGAATGCCCTGCGCGCCCAGCATTGCCGCATGGG
>WRCT01000045.1 GCA_009783775.1 Clostridiales bacterium
CGATGTGGTGTGGAACGCCGCCCCGGCCTTTGGCGTCTCGGGTATGCGCATTGACTGCGATATGGACGGCTACGACAACCGGATCCGCTGGAGCTTGACCGATGCGCAGCGGGAGCCGCTGGATGCTATCCTGCGCGGCGCGCAGATGTCAGCACTGCGCAAACTCGGCGGGGATTTGGCGGAGGCGCTGTCTTTCGATTTTTTGGGCGACAACGAGGCGGCCCTCAATCCCGGAAAAACAGCCATGGAGCTGGGCGAGGCGATGGCGGCGGTCGGGCCGGAAATGGCACAGCTGATGATGGATATGAGCGACTTTCAAGGCGATGAGGCGGCGCTGTGGGCGGCCTGGCAGGACGGTACATTGCAGGAGCTGGCCGAGACAGCTTTCGAAACGAGTATGCAAGGGCTCATTGATCTGCTGCAGCCGCTGGCGCGGGAGTTTTTCAAGCCGGAGGCGCTTGCCTGCATTCGGCTCATGTATGAAGCGGAAATGCTGGGCGATTTCATGCTCGACGCCCCTGTGAGCGAGACGGAAAAGACCGAGATGCTAATGAAGTATATGGAGGCAATGATGGAGGTCTTTGCAGATGAACCCGATATCGAACAGCTCCTGGAAGACGGTGAGTGGGAAACGCTGGCAACGCTGTTTAGGGACGCGATTTACGCATTAAAGGGAATTTTGGTCGAGCACGGACTGATGAAATGGGACGGCGAAGAAGTGACCGATTTTGCGCCGGTCACAAAAAGCGCGACCGGCATTGAGGTCGCGGCAGCGCCGCCGGAAACCGGTCAAACGGTGGAATACGCCATCAGCGAAACGGACGAGGCGCCCGCGGACGGCTGGCAGGACAGCGGGGTCTTTGCGGACCTGACCTCCGATACGTTGTATTATCTCTTCGCCCGCGCCAAGGAGAACGCGACCCACCACGTGGGGCCCGCCGCGTCGCTGGCTGTGAAAACCAACCTGTATGACGGCGAAACCGTAACCGGTCTTGCGCCGGTCTCAAAAAGCACGATCGGTATCACGGTGACCGCAGTTGCGCCGGAAAACGGGCAGACGGTGGAATACGCCATCAGCGAAACGAACGAGGCGCCCGCAAACGGCTGGCAGGACAGCGGGGTCTTTACGGGCCTGACCGCCGACACACAGTATTATCTCTTTGCCCGCGCCAAGGAGAACGCGACCCACTACGCGGGGAACGCAATTGCACTGGCCGTGGAAACCAGAAAACGCGGCGACGCGGACGAGAACGGCAATGTCAACGCGGCGGACGCGGCGGCGATCCTGCGGCATTTGGTCCAGCTGAAGCTGCTGACGCCGGAGGGACTGATCAACGCCAAAGTGACGGCGGGCACGAACCCTGTCTCCGCGGCAGACGCGGCGAAGATCTTACGGTTCCTGGTACAGTTGGAACTTAACTTGTAGATTCCGGACGCCGGATTCCGGATTTCAGAAGGGGTGTTCCGCAAGTCGGAGCGCCCCTTGTTGCTTGGCGGTTGTAAGAATTAACTTGCTATTTCGCAGCGTTTTCGCCTATAATATAGATGAAAAGGTGGTAGTTTTATGGATCCGAAAGTTCAAAAAGAATTGGAGCTTATCAAAGAGAGCGTCTTAAAAACCGTTCCGGCGGAGGCGATTTATCTGTTCGGCTCTTACGCTTACGGCACACCGACCGAGGACAGCGACCTGGATATCTATGTTGTTGTGCCGGAATGGGTGGAAAGCGTCATGGAAATTGGCGGAGATATCCGAGGCGGAATGCGGTACAAGAGAACCATGCCCATGGATTTGCTTGTGGGGCGGGCAAGTGTATTCAATCGGCGAAAGAATGGCCCAACTTTGGAAAGAACCGTTGCGCAGAAAGGAATCTTGCTTTATGGAGCCTAATGCGAATTTGGAGTGGTTTCGCTATGCGGATATGGATTTGCTCTCCGCAGAACATCTAATACTTCATCATCCTGTGCATATACACCTGGTATGTTTCCTTTGCCAGCAAACCGCCGAAAAGAACCTCAAAGGTTTTTTGCTGTATCATAAAAATGAGGAACCACCCAAAATCCACAATCTTGATATTCTCTGTGACACGTGTTCCGCGCTTGATTCTCGATTTGAACAAATCTATGTTCCATGCGAGAAACTTACAAACTACGGCGTTCAACCGCGTTATCCCAATGAAATGGAAATCACGGAAAACGATATGAACAACGCCCTCATGTATGCCAAACAGATTGCCGAATTTGAGCCGCTGCTGGCGGTGCGAAAGAGTCTTGAGCAGAATTTGTAGATTCCGGATACCGGATTCCAGATTTCAGAAGGGGGGTTTCGCAAGTCGGAACTCCCCTTGTTGCTCGGCGGTTATAAGAATTCGCTCGCTATTTCTTCGGCCTCACAATTCTTTTTTGTAATGCATTCTACCACTTCGCAACGCAACGCGGCGCGTCTTTTGCCATTCCCCAAAAGCATATAAACCAACTCTCTTCATGTGATCATGTCACTTCATGAACATCTTACTATTATACGATAGTAAAATCAAGTCTGTTTTTTATGTTGCGGTATGCTGTTTCTGAGGTGGGACTATGCATTATCCGCGTTTAAGAGATTTGCGCGAAGACCGTGAACTCAAGCAGAAGGAAGTTGCTTATATATTGGGAATAGACCAGCGTGTTTACAGTACCTATGAGACCGGCAGAAGGGAAATTCCAACGCGGTTTGTTGTGAAACTGGCGGGTTTTTATAATACGAGTACAGATTATATTTTAGGACGTACAAACATCACATAAAATCATTAAAACTGTTCCGGCAGTTTTTTCTTCGTTTCGCTCTCTGCACTCCTTAAATTGCCAAACCACTAATAAGCGTGTATAATAATGGTGCATGAGATTTTCGCTTAAAATCTGCTTTTGCACCGTATTGATCGTCGCGGTTCTGTTTGCCGTCACGGGGCACGTGATGACGCAGCAGAGCTTTGACGCCGCGCTTTCTTTTCGCGTGGACCGGGCGATCGCCGACTATTCCTCTTTGGCCTCGGCCATCGGCGCGGAGATCTACGGCCTGACCCTCATCTACAACAATACCACGGAGCTGATGTACGCCGAGGTACTGGCGCGCGCGATCGAGACCCAGGCTCCCGGCACGGCCTGCGCGATCTACAACACGGGCAACCGTTTGATCGCGTCGGTGAACGGCAGTTTTCCCAGCCGGCTCTCGTTTGAGAACATGGGCCCCCGCCGCTTTGCCTGGCGTTTGACGCGCGGCCCGGGCGGCAGGACCATGATGGACACGGCGGGCAGCGTTTCCATCGGCGGTTACAGCTATTATCTCGCCGTGCGCTATGACGCGGACGAGCTCTTCGCCGCGCGGCAGGAGATGGCGCGGTCTGTCACGCTCTGGCACATCATGACGATCGCGGTTTGCATGGTCGCCATGCTGCTGTTCTCCCTGCGCATTACCCGCTCCATGCGCGGTCTGGGCCGCGCCGTGGCCCGCATTGGCAGCGGGCATTACGAGGAACGGGCGCAGGTGAACGCATTAGACGAGATCGGCGACCTCGCCTACAGCTTCAATAAGATGGCGGCGGCGATCGAGCAAAAGGTCGGCGCGCTGGAGGGTTATGCCAAGCAGCAGGAGGACTTTGTCGCCAGTTTCTCGCACGAGCTCAAGACGCCCATGACCTCCATCATCGGTTACGCGGATATGCTGCGCAGCGCGGCGCTGGACGAGGAGGACGCGTTCACCGCGGCGAACTTTATCTTTTCCGAGGGCAAGCGGTTGGAGGCGCTCTCCTTAAAGCTCATGGACCTGGTCGTGCTGGACAAGAACGAGTATACTTTAACGCGCGGTTACGCCAAGCAGGTCATCGGCCATGTGACCGCCGTGGTCACGCCCATGTTAGAGCAGCACCGCCTTACGCTGGAGACCTCGGTCGAGCAGCAGCACATTCTCTATGAGAAGGACCTGATCCTGACCCTGCTGACCAACCTGATCGACAACGCGCGCAAGGCCTCCTCGCCGGGCGGCAAGATCCAGCTGGTCGGCAAAAAGCAGAAACACCGCTATCGGATCACCGTGCGGGACTTCGGTATCGGCATTCCGCCCGAAGAGGTTTCGCGGATCACGGAGGCGTTTTTCATGGTGGATAAATCCCGCGCGCGCGCGCAGCACGGCGCGGGCTTGGGCTTGGCCATCGGCAATAAGATCGCGCAGCTTTTGGGCAGCAGCCTGCACTTTGAGAGCGAGGTTGGGGTTGGGACGACGGTGTGGTTTGACCTGCCGCTTGCGCGGTAGGTCATAACCGTTGGTGACAGTAGGGACGGTTCTCTGTGTCACCGCAGTGACATGACGAACCGTCCCTACTGTCACGCGCGGGCGGACCGCCCCTACGCATGGATTTAGAAAGGAGGAAACGGCGTGAAAATTTCTTTGAGCAAACTATCGCAGTTTGTCACGCGCAAATGGGATCGCGGCACCAGAATGCGCGTGGTCTATATCGGCGTCGGCCTGGCCACGCTTGCGGTTTCCTTCCTCTGTGTCTATCTCTCGCACCTGCTGTTCTTGTCCGAGGAGGGGCGGCTGTTTGACCGCGACAAGTACATTGCGGTGAATATCCCCTCGGCGGGTCATGTGAGCAGCACGCTCTCCCTGGCCACGCGGGTGGACCTCTACGCGCAAACCAAGACGGTTGGCGCGGCACGCGAGCCCTTTCCCGGCGAGATCGCGCGGGACGAGGCATTGGAGATTGTCAGTGCCATGTGGGCAAACAAGCTGGCCGAGCACGTGCCCAGCGGCAGCCGCACGATGTACAGCGGCGACGACCCCGCCGTATTGACCGAGCAGCGCCGGTCGCAGGCTATCCTGCGCGACTTTTACAACGACGAGACGGGCGCGCGGCTTTCGCTTTGGAACGTGCAGCTCTACGCGATCAGCCGCGCGGGCGAGACCTATACGCTCTCCGTTTTGCTGGACAGCCGCACGGGCGAGCCCTACTACGCCTCGTTCTCCCTCTTTGAGAATGTGAACTCCGACTCCATCTACAGCGGAATCACCGCCTTTTGCGAGGCGTTGGGTTTTGCTGACGTCGCGCTGGCGACCGCCACGATCAAGTCCTTCGAGGACGGCATCACCATCTCCCTGCCGCTGGACGAAAACGTCATGCTGCAAAAGCATTGCTACTACGGCGCGGAGTATGTTATGGAGCTGGTGAAACGGTAGGCTGGGCAATGTACAATGTACAATGTACAATGTACAAACTACAATGAAGGAAGAAAACCCTGGCGGGTTTTCCTCTGAATGATAAATTCAAACACCCCATCAAATGTGCCGCCGAAATCGGCACTCCTCAATTGTAGTTTGAAGTTTGCGGGCGACCAAAGGTCGCCCCTACAGCGCCTTGTCGATCATCGCGGCGATGAGGTGTTTGGGTTTGGCGCCGACGGAGCGGTCCAGGACCTCGCCGTTTTTGAGGAGGATCAGGGTCGGGATCGTATTGGTTTGATAGCGCATGGCGAGATCGCTCTCGTCGTCCACATTGATCTTGACGATGATCGCGCGGCCGTCATAGTCCGCCGCGACCTGGTCGAGGATCGGCGCGAGCATACGGCAGGGGCCGCACCAGGGCGCCCAGAAATCAGCCAGCACGGGCAGTTCGCCCCCGATCAGCGCGTCGAAATTGTCCTTTGTGCCCTGTATGATTTTTTCGCTTGCCATTTCTTGTACCTCCTATTATTTTGAATCCTTGAAGAGTGATCAGTGGACAGTGGGCAGTGAGCAGAACCGCTCACGCGGGTTTCTGAAAACGAACTGACCACTGCCCACTGCTCACTGACCACTCATCTAGTCCGTGATTGCAATATGCAAATCCTTCAGCTGCTTTTCGTCCACATTGTCCGGACCGCCGGTGAGCGGGCAGGAGGCGTTTTGCACCTTGGGGAAGGCGATTACGTCGCGGATACTGGTGCCGCCGCAGATGATCATGGCCAGCCGGTCGAGGCCGTAGGCCAGGCCGCCGTGGGGCGGGGTGCCGTAGCGGAAGGCGTCGAGCAGGAACCCGAAACGCGTCTGCGCGTCCTCGTCGGAAAAGCCCAGCACGCGGAACATGGTCTCCTGCAATTCGCGGGAGTGGATACGGATTGAGCCGCCGCCCAGCTCCATGCCGTTCAAAACGATATCATAGGCCTTGGCGCGCGCGCGGCCCGGGTCGCTTTCGAGATAGGGCAGGTCCTCGTCCATCGGGCTGGTGAAGGGATGGTGCTTGGCGACAAAGCGGTTTGCGTCCTCGTTCCACTCGAGCAGCGGGAAGTCCGTGACCCAGAGCAGATTGTAGGTGTTTTCGGGGATCAGGCCCAGTTTTTCGGCCAGCTTACAGCGCAGCGCGCCCAGGGCGGCCCAAACCGTGTCGTTTTGGTCCGCCACGATAAAGAGAATATCGCCCGTTTCGGCGTTGGCTGTTTTTTGGATCGCCTCGATCTCGTCCTCGGACAGGAACTTGGCGACGGGGCTTTGCAGGCCCTCTTCCTTGAAGTTCATCCAGGCCAGGCCCTTGGCGCGATAGGTGCGCGCGACTTCGCCCAGCGCGTCGATCTCCTTGCGCGAGAACGCGCCCGAAAAGCCTTTCGCGTTGACACAGCGCACGCTGCCGCCCGCTGCCAGCGCGTCGGCAAAGACGGAGAAGGCAGAGCCTTGCACCGCTGCGGAGATATCGCAGAGTTCCAGGCCAAAGCGCGTGTCGGGCTTGTCGGAGCCATAGCGGTCCATGGCCTCCTGCCAGGTCAGGCGCGGCAGGGGCAGTTGCACCTCATAGTGCAGCGTTTCGGCAAAGACCTCTTTGAGGAATCCCTCGTTGACGGCCAGCACATCGTCGACCTCGACAAAGGACATCTCCAGGTCGATCTGCGTAAAGTCCGGCTGGCGGTCGGCGCGCAGGTCCTCGTCCCTAAAACAGCGCGCCAGCTGGATATAGCGGTCGTAACCCGCGACCATGAGCAGCTGTTTGAAGAGCTGCGGGCTCTGCGGCAGGGCGTAATATTTGCCCGCGTGCACGCGGCTGGGCACGAGATAGTCGCGCGCGCCCTCGGGCGTGCTCTTGGTGAGCATGGGCGTTTCGATCTCCCAAAAGCCCTGTTCGGCGAAATAGCGCCGCGCGCAGTGGGCGATCTGGTGGCGCATACGAAAGTTCTTCTGCATGACCGGACGGCGCAGATCGAGATAGCGGTACTTGAGGCGCAGCGCCTCGTTCGCGTTGCAGTTGTCGTCCACCTCGATCGGCGGGGTTTCGCTGCGGCTTAAGATCTTAAACTCTGTGACCTTGACCTCGACCTCACCCGTGGCCATATTGGGGTTGACCATACCGGCGGCACGCGCGCAGAGCTGGCCGCGCACGGCGAGTACAAACTCGGAGCGAATGGACGAGGCTAAAGCAAAGTCCTCGGGCGAGAGCGCGGCGGAATCAAACACCACCTGCATCAGCCCCGTGCGGTCGCGCAGCTGCACAAAAATGAGCGCGCCCAGGTCGCGGTGCGCGTTGGTCCAGCCCATGAGCGTGACCTCCCTACCCGCGTCTTTTCCGTTTAACTCCGCGCAGTATGCGCTGCGTTTCCAGCCTCCCAGTAGTTCTTGCATAGTAGTACCTCCCGAATTCGTAATGCGCAATTCGCAATTCGTAATGATGGTTGTTTCGCCGGAGGCGAAACTTCATTTGATTACGCATTACGCATTACGCATTGAATAATCTCCTCTGTTTTTATTGAAACCTCAACCTGTTCCCCTGTTTTCATATTTTTTAGTTTGGCAAAGCCGCTTTGCAGTTCCGTTTCGCCGATGGGCAGCGCGCAGCGCGCGCCGATTTTATCGGCATATTTGAGCTGGGCCTTTAGGCTGCGGCCCAGGTGGTCCATGTCGGCTTTGAGGCCGCGCTCGCGCAGGTTCGCAACCAGCGCAAAGGCTGCCGTGACTGCCTCCGGCCCGATGGGCGCAATGAAAATATCACATAAAGCGGGCGGTTCGGGATTGACGTCGAGCTGTTCCATAAGCAGCAATAAGCGCTCCAGGCCCAAGCCAAAACCCACCGCGGGCGTGGCCGGTCCGCCCAGCTCCTGCACCAGCCCGTCATACCGTCCCCCGCCGCAGACCGTGCCCTGCGCGCCGATCTTGCTTGAGACGATCTCGAACACCGTTTTGGTGTAGTAGTCCAGCCCGCGCACCAGCTTGGGGTCGATCTCATAGCTTACGCCCAGCTTGTCGAGGCACTCGGTCAATACGTTCATATGCGCTACGCAATCCTCACAAACATAGTCCGTGGTACGCGGCGTGTTTTCGATGATCGCGCGGCAGGACGGGGTCTTGCAGTCCAGCACGCGCAGGGGGTTTGTTTGCAGCCGCTCCCCACAGGTGGCGCAGAGCTCCGTTTCCTTTGAAAGCAAAAAGTCGCGCAACGCCTTTTGATAGGCGCCCCGACAGTTGGGGCAGCCAATGCTGTTGAGTTTGACGACCAGTTCGCTTGTGCCGAGCGTGGAGAAGAGCTCCAGCGCCAGGGCGATGACCTCCGCGTCGGCGGTGGCGCCTCTTGCTCCCAGTATCTCCACACCGAACTGATGGTGCTCGCGCAGGCGGCCGGCTTGCGGGCGCTCGTAGCGGAAAATCGGGCTGTTCAAATAGTACATCTTGGTGGGCTGGGCCTCGGCGTAGAGACCGTGCTCGATGAACATACGCACCGCGCCCGCCGTGCCCTCGGGCTTGAGGGTGACGGAGCGCCCGCCCTTGTCCAAAAAGGTGTACATTTCCTTTTGCACGATGTCCGTGGTGCCGCCCACACCGCGCGCGAACAATTCGGTGCTCTCAAAGACCGGCGTGCGGATCTCCTGCATACCGTATTTGGCGCAGATGGCGCGAATGGTTTGCTCGACAAACTGCCAGCGGTAACTCCGGTTCGGCAATACGTCCTTTGTGCCCTTGGGCGCTGTAATCGTCATGATTTAGAAATTATAAAACGCGAAGACGCTATCTGTCAATTCTTATGTTTGCGCATTTGCTCCCAGGCCACGATCGTGACCACGCCGGCGGCCAGGGCGAGGATCGCGATGATGAAATCAATGGCCGGCAGCTTGGCCAGAAAATGCAGCATGGGGTTGTAGTTGTCCAGAATATAAAACAGGATATACACGGCCGACAGTACGACGGTCGCGTGCAGCAGGATCTGGGAGACGATACGGAGATTTTTTTTCATGACAGCTCCTTGATATAAATAATATCGCTTGTGTCGCGGCTGTTATGCCCGAAGGCCCTGCCGAAAAACATCATGGTGGAGGACCCGCCGCCGTCCAGATTATAGGCGGCAGTAAGGCCCAGTTCCTCGCAGAGCGCGGAGAGCTGCGCCAGCGTCATGCCCACGGAGGGCGTCTTGTTCGCGGCGTAGAGCCGTTTGCCGTTTTCGTCGTAGACCGTGCGCGTGCCCTGCACCACGATAAAGGCGTAGCGGCCCGGCTCGTAACAGCCGATGGCGGTGCGCGGGTTGGCGGAACCCAGTTTGGAGTTGAAACTCGTTTTGGCCCTGCCGTCCGCGTCTAAAAGCGCGGGGCCGAAATAGAAGATCTGCCAGGGCAGTTTGGCGTAGATCGCGTTCACGTCTATGCCCTGCCGCGCGTCAAAGGTCTCCATCCGGCCATCGTAGTAGATGACGCAGAGATCCTCGGCCAGGGTGTTAAAGCGCGCCAGTTCCGCGCCGTCACGCACAAACCAGCCGTGTTTATTGCCCTTGGCGTGCAGATAATAGTCCCCGTTGATCGCCGCAATGGCGGACATTTGATGATAGAACTCCGGCGTGTGCGCGTTGTCCTTTGACAAGAGCACGGCATGGCAGCGCAGGCTTTCGATGTTCTTGATATAGATATCCGCGACCTGATAATGTGCCTTGCCAGCCTCGACATAACGCAGCTCCACGCAGACGTTTTGGCTGCGGTAGAGGGTCTCGGTGTCGATGATCTCCTCGCCCTCTTGCAGGAATTTCTCGGCAAAACGGTCGCCCAGCAAGTCGTCCGGACGGGAGTAGGGCGTCGGCACGGGCTGTGCGTGCTCCGGCGTTGCCTCGGGATTTTCTGTGTCCGGCGTGGGCACAACGCTCACCGGCTCGGGGGTTTGCAGGGTCACGATATCCGGCGGCGCGTCCTTTCCGAAGAAGTTGAACGACATGGCGCAGATATAGAGACTAATCAGCAAAAAGGCTGTCAGGTCAAGGGCGATGATAAGTGTCCATTTTTTCTTTTGGTTCATAATACCTACTTTTCAGCAAAGACAAATTTCCTTTGCAGGAGGAAGTTGATGGGGTAGAACACCAGCTGCGCCGGAATAACAGCAATCCAATATGGGATTGACAGCAAGATGTTCAGCACATACATCAAAAGGTAGTATGCCCCAAAGACAGGCAGGGCCACCAGCAGATAGCGCAGAAAACTGCCCCTGCGGCTGGACTCGAATACCACTTTTCGGTTCAGCAGGTAGTTGAGTAAGACGCCCACCACCCGCCCTGCGAGCGAGGCGAAGAAAACGGCTCTCGGCGGCGGGAGCGGCGTGGCGACCCTCAAGACATATTCCAGTCCGGTCCCCAATCCCGCGTCCACGAGAAAACAGATGACGGACGAACTGACAAAGAGGCCGATGACCTTGTAGATACGGGCGGAGTCGACAAAGGAGCGAAAATGCGAGGACTCGTTTTCCTTCAGATACACGGTCTCGATCGGCACTTCGTGAATGGGGATCTTATGGCGCGTGCAGTAGAGCAGCTGGTTGATCTCATATTCGTAGCGGTTGCCCTTGAGCCCCAGCATGGTGGGCGCCAGCTTTACCGCGAAGGCGCGCAGGCCGGTCTGCGTATCGTAGACCTTCACGCCCGTGGAGGCGGAAAAGACAAACCGCGTGATCTTATTGCCCGCTTGGCTGCGCCAGGGCACATTGCCCGTGAAACGCCGCGAGCCGGTGATCAACGCGTCGGGGTTTTCCCGCCACGCCTCGCAAACGCGGATGA
>WRCT01000046.1 GCA_009783775.1 Clostridiales bacterium
CGGTCAGACCCAGGCCAAAAAATCGTTGGCAGTGGCTGTCTACAATCACTATAAGCGGATCCAGAAGGGTAATATCGCCGGCGAGGTGGAGCTGCAAAAGAGCAATATCGTCATGCTGGGGCCCACGGGCTGCGGCAAGACCATGCTGGCGCAGACTTTAGCCAAGATCCTGGACGTACCCTTTGCCGTGGCCGACGCGACTGCTTTAACCGAGGCGGGTTATGTGGGCGACGACGTGGAGAACATTCTCTTAAAGCTCATTCAGGCGGCGGAGTTCGACATCGAGCGCGCGCAGCACGGGATCATTTATATCGACGAGATCGACAAGATCGCGCGCAAGGGCGAGAACGTCTCCATCACGCGCGACGTCTCGGGCGAGGGCGTGCAGCAGGCATTATTAAAAATCCTCGAGGGCACCGTCGCAAACGTGCCCCCGCAGGGCGGCCGCAAGCACCCGCAGCAGGAATGCTTGCAGATCGACACGACGAACATTCTGTTCATCGTGGGCGGCGCGTTCACCGGCGTGGAAAAGATCATCGAAAAGCGCACGGGCTCCAAAATGCTCGGTTTCGGCGCGCCCGTCAAGACCCGTCAGGAGAAGGACATCGGCGCGATCCTCAAGGAGATCCTGCCTGAGGATCTGCTGCGCTTTGGCTTAATCCCCGAGTTTGTCGGCCGCGTGCCCGTCATCGTCACCTTGGAGAACCTGGACGAGGACGCGCTGGTGCAGATTCTGACCGAGCCGAAGAACGCCTTAACAAGGCAATACCAGCGGCTGTTTGACATGGACGGCGTGGAGCTGGTCGTCAAGGAGGAGGCGCTGCGCGAAGTCGCGCGTATGGCGATCGCCCGCAAGACGGGCGCCCGCGGTCTGCGCGCGATCATGGAGGACGTCATGCTCGACATCATGTACGATATTCCCTCTGCGGAGGGCATCGCCGCCTGCGTGATCGACGCGGACACGATCAAAAAGGTCTCCGAGCCGCGCCTGATCCCCGCCGAGACCAAAATGCCCTCGTCAAAGCGCAAGGAGCTAAAGAAAGCGGAATAAAACTTAACATAAAATAACAAGAGCCACCCCCTTTACAGGTGGCTCTTTTGATGTATAATTATTATATACTTTTTGGGGAGGCCCTCTATGAAACGAATCATTACATTCCTGTTGGTCATTATGCTGGTATTGACGCTCTGCCTATGGCCGCTTTGGGCGGGCGCGGACGTCGGGGATTTCAACGACTACGGCGGCGGCGACTGGGGCGGCAGTGACTGGGGCTGGAGCGGCAGTGACGGCGACTGGGGCGGCGGCGGCGGAAACTTCAGCGCGACCTCGGTCGGTCTTTTCGTTATCATTATCGGCGTTTGGGTGGTCCTGCATTTCGTGAAAAAGAGCAAAGGCGGCTCGCCGCCCGCCGCAAGCGGCGCGGGGCCCGAGGTGCGCGACCATACGAATGCGATCGTGCCGGCCGTGCAGGAAAAAGACCCGCAGTTTTCCAATGATAAATTCATCGCCTGGGTCAAAGAGGTGTTCTTTACCCTGCAATACGCGTGGATGGAACGCGACTGGGAGAAGGTGCGGCCCTTCGAGAAAGAGGAGCTGTACAAACAGCACGAAATGCAGCTGCAGCAGTACATCAACAACGGCCGGATCAATGTGCTCGAGCGGATCAATATCAACCAAGCCTATCTGCAAAAGTATGTGCGCGACGCGGACTATGAATATCTCTCCGTCTTTTTGCAGGTGCGCATGACGGACTACATCAAGGACGAAAAGACGGGCGCGATCTTAAAGGGCTCGCCCGATGTGGACTGCCATCTGAAGTATATCTACACCTTCATGCGCAAAACCGGCGTGCTGACCGATCCGGCCAGCAGCAACAAGAGCACGACCAACTGCCCGAACTGCGGCGCGCCGACCAAGATCACCAGCGCGGGCAAGTGCGAATACTGCGAGAGCGTCATCACGACCGGCGCGTTCGACTGGGTGCTGTCCAACATCGACGGCGTCAAGCCGCATACGGTCATCGACGACTCGGGCGTTATTATTCGGGATCGGGAATAAACTACAAACTACAATGTACAAACTACAATTGATGAAAAAACTGCCTGCGGCAGTTTCAAATCAAAGGGGCGGCCATAAGGTCGCCCTTCCTTCATTGTAGTTTGTAGTTTGTACATTGTAGTTTTCGTGCGATTGCGCCTACGCCTCCCAGGCTATATCTCTAAATCTGGTAAACTCGCCCTGCCAGGCCAGCTGAATGGTCTCGGTCGGGCCGTGCCGGTTTTTGCCGATGATGACCTCGGCGACATTGGTATTGGTTGAGGGGTCGTCGGGGTCCGGTTTCGGGCGATAGAGCAGCATGACCAGGTCCGCGTCCTGCTCGATCGAGCCGCTTTCGCGCAGGTCCGAGACGCGCGGCCGCCCGCCTTCGCTCGCGGGCCGGTTTTCCGAGGCGCGGTTCAATTGGCTGAGCAGCAAAATCGGCACGTCCAGCTCACGCGCCAGACGCTTGAACTCACGCGTCATGGACGAGACGTCGTTGTAGCGGCTGTCGCTCTTTCGCTTTTCCTCGCCCGTGCCGTCCATGAGCTGCAAGTAGTCGATCACGACCATATCGAGCCCCTTCTGCGCCTTGAGCCTGCGGCACTTGGTCCGGATCTCGCGCACGGTCGCGCCGCCTAAATCGTCGATGTGTACCGCGCTCGCCTCGAGCGTGTCGCCCGCGTCCATGAGCCGCCCCACCTCCGCGTCGGATAGGTTGCCCTCGTTGATCTTTTGGCTGTCCACGCTCGCCTCGCTGCAAAGCATACGCTTGACCAGCTGGTTGCGGCTCATCTCCAGCGAGAACACGACCACTGACCGCTTTTTTTCGCTGTCGCGCAGCGCGGCGTGCTCGGCGATGTTCATGGCAAAGGAGGTCTTGCCCATGCCGGGCCGGCCCGCAATGATGACGAGGTCGCTCCTTTGCAGGCCATTGGTCAGCTGGTTCAAGCGGCGAAAGCCGGTGTCTATGCCGGTCAGCCGGCCCTTGCGCGCGTTGACCTCGCCGATCTCGATCAGTGCGGGCTGCACGATCTCCTCGATGGGGACCAGGGATTCCTCGCTCTTGCGCATGGAGATGTCAAAGATCATCTTTTCGGCCTGCTCGAGTGACTTGTCCACGTCGCGGGCGTCGTCCCCGCCCAAGCGGACCATCTCATTGCCCGCGCGGATTAAGCCCCGCTGCACGCTGCGCTCCTCGACGATCTCGGCGTAGTGGGAGACGTTCTCGGTGGTGGGCACAAAGGCCATCAGCTCGGTAAGGTAAACGGTGCCGCCCGCGCGGTCTAATTTGCCGTAACGCTCCAGCTCGTTGCTGAGCGTGATGAGGTCGACCGACCGGCCGTCGCCGTTGATCTGGCGCATGGCCTCGAAGATATCCTTGTGCGCGCTCTTGTAAAAGTCGTCGGGCTTTAATTGCTCCAACATCTGCTCCAATGCGTTTAGCTCCAGCAGCATGGAGCCCAGCACGCTGCGCTCCGCGTCCATGCTGTGCGGGTTTTTTTGCTCAATCGGGGCTTGTTCGAAAATCTCTTCCATGCTACCCTTCCATTGCCTTTACGATGACGGTAAAGGTCACGCCGACGCCCTCGAACAGGTTTGCCTTGGCCTTGTACTCGCCCACGCCATGGACTGGCTCGAGGCTGATTTTTTTCTTGTCCAGCGTGATCCCCTTTTGCTTTTCCAAGGCGATGGCGACCTCCTTGCCCGAGATATTGCCGAAGAGCTTGCCGCTGCCACCCACGCGTGCATACACGACCACGGCGGTGTTCTCGAGCCGCTTGGCCTCCTCGCGCGCCTGAATGCCCGCCTGGAATTTGCGGTGCTGGGCCGCGCTCTTTTGGATGTTCATCGCGTTGACGGCCGCCTTGTCCGCCGGCGACGCCATCTTGCGCGGCAGCAGAAAGTTGCGCGCGTAACCCTCCGCGACATTCACGATGTCGCCCTTCTTGCCCGTGCCCTTGATGTCTTGTTCCAATAGTACCTTCATCTCAATCCCTCCTTTTTGTGCTGCTTGTCATTCTGAGCGACAGCGAAGAATCCAGACCCTTCGCTCCGCTCAGGGTGACACAGAATCCGATTTATTGCAATAACAAAATCTCCTCGACCTGCGCGGGTGTCAGCGGTTCCTGCCGGTATGTGCCGCTGAAAATCACAATGCGGTCGTAGATGATATAGATTGTCTCAAAATAGTCAGATGTTCTTTTTACGCTTTTCGCGCCAAAGGGTGTGGGGTCAAGTGTCTCTATTTTCGCAACGCGCATACGTCCCCGATTCATTCCCGCCTGAAGCTGCCAATTCAAAACAAAACCAATATTACTTCTGAAAACCGTAAACACCTTTGTTTCACCATTTGTGAAAGTATACTCATACTTGGCCTCACTTGCCAAAAAGGTGGCATTGTAGGAAATGAGGCTCTCATTGCGGGACTTTGCCGCAGAGGAGACCACCGCGTCTATCCCCTTGGAACCGAGTAAAACCGAAAATAAAATAACAAATATAATGTTAATTTTCTTGAACGTCCATACTTTGCCCCTGGGTCTTGATGGTACCAAGCCGCGCTTATGCCGAATGGCCCAAATGATCAGTTTCATCGCCGGAGCCAATATGAGCACAAACAAAAACAGATTCAGCAAGGAGAAAACCAGCGTGAAATAAGAGGCGAAGATGTTGTCATAAGTTAACCTGTCACTCAGAATTCTATAACAATAGAAGATACCAAAGGGAAGGCCAACAAGCCACGCCCACACATTTTGCCGCACAGTTTCGCTGACAACGGTCTCCCGTTCCTCCTTTGCGTTCATTACAAAGGGAGGGCGGTTTTTTTCGGTGGAAACAAAAATATGAAAGACTTCTGTTGCGCAGACAAACTCCCAGCCGGGGCAAACCGCTGCGGGTGGTTTTACCGCATAATGCAAGCACCGCGGCGCTGCCTTCTTAAAATAAAAAATCCGCGCGCCCCGTGCGCCCCACTCCCTGTCCTGCTGCTGGACAGAGACAAACTTCCACCCCTGCAACGCCATATCTTCCAGATACGCGCTGACTTTGTCAAACTCGTAAGGCTGAAACGCAAGTGCTTTTTTTCGTTCATTCGGGTTTTTCATATTTCCCTTTCCATAAGTCGTCTGTCATTGGAGCCCCTGATTAAATCGTTCGCTGAGTAGATTGGCTATCAGAATGGCCCCAACTTAGGAGCTTTTGACAGGCCAACTATTCCACCTCACGATTTAATCAGTGGGCCCCATTCTGCGCGCCGGCGAAGAATCCGGACCCTTCGCTCCGCTCAGGGTGACAGTTGGCTGGTCAGGCGGGCGACCACAGGTCGCCCCTACGGTTGCGTTGGTTTGGCGGCGGGAGCCCCGGGTCCCCGATAAATCCGCAGACTTGTTGGGGTGGACAGCCCCCGCCCTACTGTTCATTGCCATACAATTATAACGCTGTAAGCGTTATTTCCTTCGCTCCACTCTCAACTCTCCACACTCCACTCTTACGGGCGGGCTGACGCGGGTCCCGACAAATCCCTTGGATTTGTTGGGTGCACCACCGCCCCTACATCGGATTCGTTTCCTCATACTGCTCAATCAACGCCTCCAGCCGCGCGCGGGCCTCGTCGATCGTTGCGCCGGGCAGCTGCGCGCCCGCCATGGTCAGGTGGCCGCCGCCGCCCAATTGCTCCAGGATCAGCTGCACATTCACCCGGCCGTAGCTGCGGCCGGAGATGAAGACCACCTCACCGTCGCGGCCCAGCACAAAGGCCGCGCGCACGCCGCGAATGCTGAGCAGCTCATCGGCGGCCTGGGCCGCGAGCAGTTTGCTGCCCTCGGTCTCGGGCGGCACGACGGAGACGGCGATTCCGCTCTCGCGCAGGGCCGCGTGCTGCACGACATTCGAGCAGGCCACATAGGCCGAAAAATCGTTCTGGAACATGAGCTTGACCGTGCCCAGGTCAGCGCCGTGGCGGCGCAGATACCCCGCCGCGTCAAAGGTGCGCGAGCCCACGTTGAAGGCAAACTGCTTGGTGTCCACCGTAATGCCCGCCAGCAACGCGCTGCAGGTGAACGCGGTTGGGCGCACGCCCTCGTCAAAGTATTGCATGACCTCCGCGACCATTTCGGACGCGCTGGACGCGCGGGATTCGAGCAGGTGCAGGGTGGCTTTTTCGATATAGTCCGCGCCGCGCCGGTGGTGGTCGATCAACACGACGCGCTGGCAGAGCTCGATCAGTTCGGGCGCCTCCGAGGTGGAGGCCCGCTGCGTGTCCACAACGACCAGAACGGACGAGGGTTTGAGCATGGCGCGCGCCTGCTCTGGCGTGACGATCAGGCCCCGCGTGGCGTTGTCGCTCTCAATATGCGCTACAGCGTCCGCGATGGTCAGACCCGCGCCGCTTAAGACCAGATAGGCCCGTGAGCCGATATGCATGGCGCAGGTGGCGATACCCAAAGCCGCGCCGACGCAGTCCATGTCGGAGTGGCGGTGGCCCATGATGAAGACGTCGCCCGAGTTTTCAAACAGCTGGTGCAGCGCCTTGGCAAAGAGCCGCGCCTTGACGCGGGACTGGCCCGTGTCCCGCTGGCGCTTGCCGCCATAGAACCGATAGTCCGCGCCCTCTTTGATCACGACCTGGTCGCCGCCGCGGCCCAAGGCCAGCTCCATCGCCGAGCGCGCGCTTTCCTCGGACAACGCGAGCCTGGGCGCGACGCCCACCGCAAGCGAGAGCGAGACCATGGCGCCCGTGCCGGTTTCTATTCTATGCGCCGCGTCGAGCAGCGCGAAACGTTCTTTCTCCAGCTGCTCTAACTGCTTGGCCTCGATCAGGCAGAGGAACCGCCCGTTTTCATAGCGCCGATACACGCCGCCGATCCGGTTCACCGTCTCCTCGATCAGACGCTCGACCTCGGTCATAACGGCCATGCGGCGCAGCTGCTGATCGCCCGTCAGCTCCTCATAGTTGTCCACATAGATCAGCATGAAGTAGGGCATTTGTTCCGTGTACAGCCGCTGATAGTGCACGGCCTCCGTGCGGTCGAGCCAGTATTGGAAGATCAAATCGGGCGCGTGCGGGCGCTTTAATGCCATGTGCATGACCTGGTAACTGTTGCCGCGATAGAGCGTTTGCAGCGCGTTGGTCGGGCGGTCCGGCTGATACTGCGGCAGAATGCCGCGAATGTTTTTGCCGTCGTATAAATCCAGCGCGGCCTCGTTGCGCCAGACGATCCGCCCTTCTTTGTCCATGACCAGCGCGGGTATGGCGACGAACGAGATCAGCTGCGCCGCCGCGCTCTTATTGTCGCCTAATACCTGGTCCATGCGGTGTTTCTGCCGCTTGCTGATCCGCGATTCCAGCAGCAGCACAACGCCCACGCAGAGCAGGGCGGCGCCACAGGCGACAATGCCCGCGACCAAATGAAAATACCCGATGGCAAAGCACAGCCCTGCCAGCAGAACGCCGATGAGAATGTTGATCGCGCGGTAGACTTTCATGATAGATGCCAGACTCCAGATCCCAGATTCCAGAGGGGATACCGATGATAACTTTTCCCTGATACCATTTTACGCATTTCACCGGGAATCGTCAAGGGAAATGCGCTCGGTCATGGGAATCCCTGATTAGGCCGCTGCTTCCGTTATTCATATGCCAATGTCCGCAAGTTGCCATGTGCCGAAACACTTGTCGCCGGGCGGCAAATCGCAGGCCAGCTTTGCCAGTCCCAGCACGAGGGTCTTGTCGGCGCGGACCGCGTCGCCCAAGATCTCGCCCGTGTCGGCGTTGACCCCGCTGGGAATGTCGCAGCTGAGCACGGGTCGGCCCGCCGCGTTGATGGCCGCGATCGCTTGCGCATATAATCCGGCCGGCGGGCGCGTCAAGCCCGTGCCGAAGAGCGCGTCAATCATCAATCCGCATTGGGGCGGCACGAAGGTTTCCGGTGTGAAAGGGAGGATCTTCCCGCCCGCGTTTTCAAATGCAGCGGCGGCGGCGCCCGCGAGGCTGTCCGGAGCCAGCGTTTCGCGCCCGATCCCCCAGACCGTGACGTCGAGTCCCTGGCGCTGCAAGGCCGCCGCGCAGACATAACCGTCCCCGCCGTTGTTTCCCTTGCCGCAGAAGATGACGACCGGACCGTCCGGACACATTTCCAAAGCGGCGCGCGCCAGCGCCTTGCCCGCATTGTCCATCAGCTGGGACAGGGGAATGCCGAACTCCGTCTCGGCGCGGCGCTCGGCCGCCTGCACTTGCGCGACCGTATATTTATTCATGTTTCTCCCCTCGCAAAGGTTTTTATGATCTCTTCGGCGGCCTTTAGCCCGTCCGCCGCGGCGGAGACAATGCCGCCCGCCCAGCCCGCGCCCTCACCCACCGGCCAGAGCCCGGGGTGGGACGGGGACTGCAAGCGCGCATCTCTTAAGATCCGCAGGGGCGCGCTGGTGCGCGACTCCACCGCCGTCAGGACCGCGTCGGGATCGGCAAAGCCCCGCAGCTGCCGGTCGAATTGCAGCAGCCCCTCCCGAATGCCGTCCGCGATAAAATCCGGCAGGCAGTCCCGCAGGTCGGCGGGCACGACGCCGGGCCGGTAGGTGGGCTGAATGCCCGCAAAGGCCTTGGTCTTCTGCCCCGCATAAAAATCCGCCAGACGCTGCGCGGGCGCAAAACCGCTCTCCCCGCCCAGACGGTAGGCCTGTTCCTCCAGCCGCTCGCAAAAGGCCAGACCCGCCAGCGGATCCGCGCCAAAATCGGAGGGCCCTACCTGCGCCACCACGGCGGAATTGGCGTTTGCGCCGTCGCGCGCGTAGCGGCTCATGCCATTGACCACGACCTGGTTTATATCGCTCGCCGCCGCCACGACCAACCCGCCGGGGCACATACAAAAGGTGTAGATGCCGCGCCCGCCCGCACGTCCCGTCAGGCGGTATTCGGCCGCGCCCAGACGCGGGTGCGCCCAAAAATCCCCGTACTGGCTGCGGTTGAGCCAATCCTGCGGGTGCTCGATCCGCAAACCGACGGCAAAGGCCTTGGGTGCCAGGGCCACGCCAGCCTCATGCAGCATACGGTAGGTATCCCGCGCCGCCTGGCCGATCGCCAGCGCCAGCGCGTTTGTCTCTATTTTCTCACTTTGCCCGTTTCGTTCTACGGTAATACCGGACAGCGCGCCGTCGCGCATGATAAGTCCGGTCAGCTTGCTCGAAAACCAAACCTCGCCGCCCAGGCGCGCGATCTCCTGTCGCATAGCCGAGACAATGCCCGTTAATCGGTCCGTGCCCAAATGGGGCTTGGCGGCGATGAGAATCTCCTCCGGCGCGCCGCAGGCCACCAGCCGCGCCAGCACCTCGGCCACGCGCCCGTCCTTGACCCGCGTGGTGAGCTTGCCGTCCGAAAACGTGCCCGCCCCGCCCTCGCCGAAGGCCACGTTGCTCTCTGTGTTCAGCTTGCCCGTCTGCCAATAGGTTTCCACGTCCTCGGTTCGCTCGGCCACGGGTTTGCCGCGCTCCAAGACCAGCGGGCGATAGCCCTGCGCCGCCAGCTGCCACGCCGCGAACAGACCGGCAGGGCCCAAGCCGACCACGACAACGCGGCCCCGCAGCGGTTTTGCGCCGGGACGCAGTTCTACTTTTTCTTTTGGCAACACAGGTTCGGCCCGCAGACGCTTGTCACCCAGGATTTTGGCGGCCGTCTTGGCGTCGCAGCGGATCTCAATATGGGTGGAAAAATGAATGTCCCGCTTGTCGCGCGCGTCGACCGCCTGCCGCACGATACGCAGATGGGAAATCTGCTCCGGCCTGACCCGCAGCTGCGCCGCCGCCTCGCGAAGAAAGGCCGCGTCTTCGCAGGCGAGGGGTTGTTTTAAGTTGGCGATACGCAGCAGGGTATCCATGGGCGCAATTTCCTTGCAATCATAAACTTTTGGTAATATACTAGTTTATGAGAAGGCGTTTGGAAAGTCAAGGCAGGGTTGTCAACGGGAGTGTCCAAATGTGTGTTCTTGTGTCATTGCGGGCTTGACCCGCAATCTCATGAATAAAAGGGATTGCGGCTCGGAGGCCACAATGACGTTGTGCGAAAAGAACGCGCATTGGCCACTCCCTTCCAATAAAACCGAGAGGCAAAAAAAATGAAAGACTTATTTGAAGGCAAAAACTGTATCGTCACCGGCGGATCCACCGGCATTGGCTACGGCCTGAGCAAGCGCCTGCTGGAGCGCGGCGCGAACGTGTGGCTTTGCAGCCGCACCGCCAAAAACATGGACAGCGTCCGCGAAGAATTCAAGCGTTTCGGCGACAGGGCGCATTTTGACGTGATCGACGTGCGTGACGCGGACCGGGTCACCGCCTATATCAACGGGATCGCCCAAAAGGGGCCCATCGACTATTTGTTCAACAACGCCGGCGTTGGTTTCAGAGGCAGGTTTACGGAGACTACGCCGCAGATGTGGGAGAATGTCATGTCCGTCAATCTGTATGGCGTCGTCTATGGCTGCGATGCCGCCGTGCCCATCATGCTCGCGCAGGGCTACGGTCATATTGTCAACATCTCGTCGCTCTGCGGCTTTGTCCCGTTGCCGTATCAGACGATTTATGCCGCTTCAAAATACGCGGTCGTCGGGTTTTCCGAGGCGCTGCGTTACGAATACGAGGAAAAAAATATCCGCGTTACGGTGGTCTGCCCGGGCCCTGTGGAGAGCATGATCTTTTACAGAAGCCAGGATTACAGCCTTGTGGAATGGGAATCATTGGCCCCGCCGCCGGAGTCCCTCACGCCCGAACAGGCGGCGGATGAGATTCTGGCGGGCGTGGCGGCGAATAGGGGGCTCCTGCCCATCACCGATATGGCCCGCGAATATTATGAAAACCTCGCCAAAGACCCGACGGCCAACGCCGAAAAGTTGAGAGCGCTCAGAAAAACCGTCGAAGATGATTTTGTGAAACTGGGGATATGAGTTTGA
>WRCT01000047.1 GCA_009783775.1 Clostridiales bacterium
CCCTTCCCCCTTCATGCGTGAAGGGGGCTTAGGATGGGGCGTAATAGGAGGCGTTTTTCTTTTGTCTGTACCGGCCATTATTATCGACGATGTTTCCATGTGCTTCAATCTGTCCAAGGAACGGGTGGACAATTTGAAGGAATATGTTATCAAATTCCTGCGGCGGGAGCTCAAGGGGTTGCCCGGCGACGCGTACATTTTCCGCAGCCGCCAGCGCGGGAAGGACGGGCAGACGCGGCCCATCAGCTACAAAACCGCCTACCTGTACACCAAGGAAATTTCGCATGACATGGGCCTGCCCTACAACGTCGGCACCCACACCATGCGCAAGACGTTTGGCTACCATTTTTATCAGCAGACCAAGGATATTGCCACGCTGATGGTGCTTTTCAACCATCACACGGAGAAGGACACGAAAATATATATCGGCATTGAGTACGACGAGATCACGGCGGCGGTGAAGGATTTTCGATACTGACGTTGATTGGTTCCCAGGCTAAGTGCTAGTGTGACGTTGGGGTTAGTTTGGAGTTTGGAGTGTGAAGTGTGGAGTTGGGAACGTTGCCTTAACTCCAAACTTCACACTTCACACTCCAAACTAAAAAAAATGGGAACCCCATTGACAGCGGTTTTGCGATGTGTTAGAGTATCGTCGTCAGAGGTGGCAAAAGCCCCTTGGCTCAATACGGAGCCGAGGGGCTTTTTCTGCGTTTTGGGCAAATTCACAAGCGTTTGGGAATTTGACGGAGGGAGGCGGGCGCGTGCTGGAAATGAACCGGCTGTACAACATGGATTGCATGGACGGCATGCGCCAGATGCCCGACAAGTGCTTTGATTTGGCGATCGTGGATCCGCCGTATGGGGGGGCTCGATGACGAATGGCTGTGCCGCAAGCGCAGTCGCTTTCGGCGGAGTGTTCGACAAATACAAGATTGAGCGCACCGGCGGAACGTGGGCCGATAAGTACGGAAAGAACATACAGCACTGGGATGTCGCGCCCGGCGAAGATTATTTTACTGAACTATTCCGCGTATCGAAACACGCAATCATCTGGGGCGGGAATTATTTCGATCTACCGCCGTGCAGGTGTTTCGTTGTCTGGAAAAAGCTCACTATATCCGAAAACTTTTCGATGGCTATGTGTGAGTACGCATGGACGAACTTTAAGGACAACGCAAAGATTTATGAGGCCGTGCCGCAGGGTAAGGACAGGTTCCACCCGACACAAAAACCGGTTGGATTGTACAGTTGGCTGCTTGCCCATTTCGCGGAACCGGGCGACAGGATACTGGACACTCACGCGGGCAGCGCGTCGAGCTTGATAGCCTGCCATGCGGCGGGTTATGAGTACATGGGTTTCGAGATTGACCCGGACTACTACGCCCAAGCAGCAGTGCGGCTTGAAAAGGCAAAGGCGCAAGTTTCAATGTTTGATGCGGACAAAATAAAACAAACGGAGCAGGTGGGATTTGGATAAGGAGCAAGCATGGCAACGCGTTGGGATCAGTGGTTTTACAACTCCGCACTATGGCAACAGGTGCGGAGTTTGTATTTTCAGCGGCGCTTTGGTCTATGCGAGCGGTGCGGCGCTCCGGGGCAAATTGTGCACCACAAAGTGCCGCTGACGCCGGACAACATACACGACCGCAAGGTGGCGTTAGCAAATGACAACTTGGAGCTTTTGTGCGTGGGATGCCACAACCAGGCACACGGCAACAGCGTGACCGTGGCGGACGCCTTGCGCTTTGACGAGGACGGGAACCTTGTGCGGAGAGACCCCCCGGTGGGGTGAGCGGAAAAATTCGCCGCCGGGAAAGCGGAATGGGTCTCTTGGTGAATACACAGGCCGCGCACATGAGGGGTGTAGAAAAGAGCGCGAATCGAACGGGGAGGCGATTAGGTGGCGATCATCAAAAATATGACGGTTTATAAGGAAATCCTTTTGTCTTTGCCGGATGATAAGCGAATGCGGGACGAGTTTGTGGCAATAGCTGATTTCTACAAAAACCTGCCGCAGGATCGATTGTGGCTGGCACTCCGTTTGGCGGGGCAGGCTGCGTTCCTTGGCGTTGAGATTATCGACGCCAGGAAAGATGTGAAAAAAAACCCGCGCGTGAACAGTTACCAGAATGGCGCGAACCAATCCGGGCGGAAGATGTCTGCGGAGCTCGATAACTACATGCGGATGTCCAAGGAGTACCGTGACTTGATGGCACAGTTGGAGAAGCTGTTGCCCGAGGAGGAGAAGGGAGAGGCTGAGGATGGGTTTGAAAAATTCGTCGGCAGCCGTTAACCCGATACTTGCATATTGGGAGGAGATAGATACCGGGCGGGTTGTGGCGTCTGCGAAAGTACGCGCACTGTACAGGCGGTTGGCGAGTGACGTTGTGACGCCGCGTGATCCGTGGGTATATGACGAGGATCGAGCGGGGCATGTCATCAGCTTTTTGGAAAAGTATTGTAAGCACAGCAAGGGTAAATGGGGCGGGCAGCCCCTGAAGCTGGAACTGTGGCAAAAGGCCATGCTGGCCGCTGCGTTTGGGTTCATCGACGCCGAAACCGGGCTGCGCAAGTACCGGAAGGTGCTGCTGGTGGTGGGCCGTAAGAACGGCAAGTCCACCATTGCGGCAGGCGTTGGGCTGTACCTCATGGTCGCGGACGGGGAGCCGGGGGCAGAAATCTATTGCGCAGCCACAAAGCGCGACCAGGCAAAAATCATCTGGCTTGAGGCAAAGCGCATGGTGAAGAGATCGGCGGCTTTGTACAAGCGGATCAAGCCGCTGGTGGCGGAGATGGTGGGCAGGGGCGAGTATGACGGATGCACATTTCGCCCGCTGGGGTCGGACAGTGAAACGTTGGACGGGCTGAACGTACACGGCGCGCCGCTGGACGAGATACACGCATGGCCGGGTCGCGAGCTGTATGACGTTATCGTGGATGGCATGGGCGCGCGGGAGCAGCCCATGATATTCATAACCACAACCTCCGGTTTTGTGCGCGAGGGGTTATATGACGAGGAGTACGCCATAGCCGCGAACGTGTTGAGCGGCATTGAAGAGTATGCGGACGAGCAACTGCTGCCGGTCATCTACGAGTTGGAAAACCCGGACGAGTGGCGCGATCCGGCCATGTGGGTCAAGGCCAACCCCGGCCTGGGGACGATCAAGAATCTGGACGAGCTTGCTAAGAAGGTGGAGCGGGCGCAAAAAACACCGCGCTTATCCGGCAACCTGAAATGTAAAGATTTTTGTATGCCCTCGACCGACAGCTCCGCATGGCTGGATTGGGAGGAGATAGACAACCCTGCCACCTTCGACCTTGAGGACTTGCGCAAGTGCTATGCAATCGGAGGGTGTGACTTGTCAGCCACGACAGACCTTTCGTGTGCATCGCTCATAATCCGCAAAGCCGATGACCCGAGCGTATATGTTGCACAGCACTACTTCATCCCGGAAAAGCGCGTCGAAGATTTGGAGCTTGACGGCAAGATCAAAGAAGCGCCGTACCGCATATGGGCAGACCGGGGACTGCTCACAATCTGCCCCGGAAATCAAGTCGATTTTCGGGCGGTTACAGCGTGGTTCGTGCTCATGCACCGTGGGCACGGGATAATCCCGCTGTACATAGGGTTCGACCGCGCGCTGGCCGGGTACTGGCTGGACGACATGGACGCCCATGGGTTTACGTGGATGGGCAAGGATCACACGGCGAATGTGATGGAACGCGTTGCACAGGGCCCGTACACATGGAGCCAGCCTATGAAAGAGATGGGGGCAGCGTTCGCCAAGCACATGGTCAACTACAATAACAACCCGATAACCAAGTGGTGCCTGAGCAATACGCAGGCCAAGGCAAAGAACGAGGACGGCATCGAGAGCATCCAACCGGTCAAGTTGAGCAGCGGGATGCGCATCGATGGCATGGTGTCGTTACTTAACGCATGGGTCATATACACCAGGCACTTCGAGGAGTACATGGGAAGGGTGAAAAGCCGTGGGCGTGTTTGAGAGCTGGTTCGGGCGCTTTTTCAAAAGCGCAAAATTCCGTTTTGTCCGCTCCTTCGGCGGCCACTCGACCGGATACGACCGGGACGCATACGAACATGAAACAGTGCGTTCGATCATCGACGCTATAGCCAGCCATACGGCAAAGGCCCAGGCCATGCATGTGGTCGTCGACGAAAAAGGCCGCATCAAGAAGATCAAGCGAAACAGCCCGTTCTCTAAATTGCTCAACCTACAGGCCAATGAATTGATGAGCGCGTATGATCTCAAATACAAACTCGTCACGCAGGTCGAGAACTACACCACCGCGATGTTGTACGTCGCCTGGGACGGGGACATGCCCACGGCGATGTATCCGATAAATTACCGGCAATATGAGTTTATCCAGCTTGACGAAGGCGACTGGGCCGTGCGCTTTGTGGACGCGATGGGCGACGAGTACGCGCTGCCGCTTGAGGACGTGGTGGTGCTCCGCAAGTTTTACAACACGCTGGACATCGCCGGTGAAGGGAACGGCCCGGTGTATGGCGTGCTGGATTTGATCAAGGTCGGCGAGGAGGGCATGAGCAGCGCGCTGCGTGTCGCAAACAAAATCCGCGGGTTGCTCAAACAAAAAAACGCGCGGCTGGACGACGAAGATGTGCAGTCGCAGGCAAGAAAATTCGAGGAAAACATGAAAAAGGCCGCGGAGGAGGGCGGTGTGGTCGGCGTGGATTTGGCGGACGAATATGTGCCGATCACCACGCGGGCGTACAGCCTCGATTCCGCGCAGATGAAGGATATCCGTGACGGGCTGTATCGGTACTGGCGCACATCTGAGAACATCATCAAGTCAGACTACACGGAATCGCAGTGGCAGGCGTGGTATGAATCAGTCATTGAGCCGCGCCTGACCCAGATGGGGCAGGCGCTGACCAATGTCTGCTTTAGCCAAACCGAGCGCGACCACGGGAACCGGATCCTCTTTTATAGCTCCCCGCTGCTGCACGCCAGCGTGCAAACAAAGATCAACATTGTGCGCGCATCGCGGGAGATCGGGCTGCTCACGACCAACGAACTGCGCGAGCTTTTCGGCTATGCGCCCGTGGAAGACGGCGACGTGCGGCAAATCAGCCTGAACTACACCAAGGACAGCAACCAGGACGCCTATCAACTCGGCGACACCGGGGAGGAGGATACCAATGATCAGAACCAGTAAGCCGGCGCGCCCGCAAAGGACGATCAAGAACCTGCACAGGCGGTCGTTTGAAATCCGCGCGGGCGGCATGACCGAGGACGGCGGCATATGGGTGGAGGGCCGGGCGGCTACGTTCGATAGCCCCACCGTGCTCTTTGAGTGGGACGGCGTGGAGTACAGCGAGCAGATCGCGAGCGGGGCTTTCGACGGCTGCTATATGGGCGACGTTATTTTTAATTACAATCACGGCGGCCATGTGCTGGCCCGGACGCGCAACAGAACCCTGTCGCTCGAAGTTAAGGACGACGGGCTCTACATGCGCGCCCGGCTTGACGGCACCGAGGAAGGCCGGAAGATATACGAGGAGGTCACGGGCGGATATATCGACCGCATGTCCTTCGCGTTTACGATCCGCGAGGAGGCGTTTGACCAGACAACGCGGACATGGACTGTACAAAAAGTCAAACGCCTGTACGATGTCTCGGCGGTGGATATCCCCGCCTATGACGATACATCCATTGAAGCAAGGCGCGCGGATGCAGAACGGATGGCCCTGGAACATCGCAATGCGGATGCAGGGCGGGAAGGTCTGGAACATCGCGGCGTGGCGGACGCCATGGCGCTATTGCGCAGGGTGAGAATTCGGACAAAACTGGCCCTATTTTTAGCAAAAGAGAGGAGAATCCCCCATGAAAAAGCTAAGAGCGCTCCTTGAAAAACTCAAGAAGCGGGTACTGGATCAGGAGGCCGTGGACGATGTGGTGGCGGAAATTCAAGCGGTTTTGGATGACGTCGCCGAGGAACTCACCGAGGAGGAGCTCGTCGAAGTCGAGAACCAGGTGACAGAACTGCTCGGCGAGCTTCAGGACGAGGCCCCCACCGAGGAGGAGGCCGACGCCGAAGCGCGCAAGGCCCGCCGCGAGAGCGTAGCGCAGCGGATCGGCGGTATCAAGTCCGGGCTGACGCCGCCGAAGAGCAGGGAGGCGCGCACCGAACGGAAACCGGGCGGTCGCGGCGCGAGCGAATCCGAAAAGCGCGGGCGCGACTTGATGCAGAACCGCACCGTCAAGGTGGACAGCGGCACGCTGGTGCTTCCCAAGCACTACGGCAGCGACATCCGCCCTACTTTTAACGACATCTCCAGCCTGGTCGACGCGGTGAACATCAACGTCCTGCGCGGCGGCGAGAGCTACACCCAACCCTTCGAGGTCGGGTACGGGATGGCGGGTTACACCCTTGAGGCGCAGGACTACCACGAGACCGCGCCGTCCGTAGACTACATCGAAATCAACAAGGCCAAGATCACCGCGTACTCGGAGGACACCGAGGAGGTGCTCAAGCTGCCCCACGCCGATTACGACGCGCTGGTCATGCGCAGGGTGCGCGATTCCATGCGCAAACTGCTGGCCCGCGAAGTCCTGATCGGCACCGGCGGAGCCAACACCCTGTGCGGCATCTACAATGCGCCTGTGAAGGTGCTGCCAGCCGAGTGCGACAAGGAAATCGGCATTATTGATGAACTCACGCTGTCCAAGATCATCTTTGGCTACGGCGGCGACGAGGACGTAGAGGGCCTGGCCGCGCTGATCATCAACATCAAAGACCTGGAAGCGTTCGACGCGGTGCGCAATTCAGACAAGCACCAGGTCTATGACATCAAGTACAACGGCAACACCGGCACCATCAACAGCATCCCGTTCATCATCAACAGCGCCTGCGGCTCACTGGCTGACCCGGCGACCGACGACGGCAAATACTGCATGGTGTACGGCAACCTGTCCAACTACATGCTGACAGTGTTTGACGACGTCGACGTCATGCGGTCGATGGACTACAAGTTCCGACAGGGCATCATCGCCCACCGTGGCAGCGGTTTCTTCGGCGGCAACGTCGTGAGCTACAAGGGCTTCCTGCGCGTCAAAAAAAAAGCGGCCTGATCAGCCCGGCGCGCATGGCGCTTAACACCACAATCGAGGGAGTGAATCTTGATGCTGGACGAGCTGCTGGAGAAAATCCTGAACCTAAGCCAAAGCGACGGCCTAAAGGCGGAGCTGCAAGCGCGGCTGGATGAAATTCGGCAGCTTGTCCATATGTATGTGGACAGCGGCCTGGTTGCCTATGTCCGCAAGGTCGCGGCGCGGCTCAATTCGCCGATGTTTGACGACGAGATATCCATGCTCATAGGCGCGGCGCAGGACGACCTCGCCCGCCTGGGCGTGGATGTTGAGATTGTCCGCGAGGCGAAGCTGCCGCTGGTACGACTCGCCATTACGACGTACTGTAAGGCGCATTTTGGCTTGGACAACACGGACTTTGAGAAGTATCTGGCAAGCTATCAGACTATGGCCGACGAGCTGCGCAAGAGTGCGGCGTACAGGAAGGCGGTGGGCTGATGGCGCTTTGGAAGGACATGCTGGTGCTGGGCACGGAGGCCGAGAAGGACAACAACGACCCGTACCAGTCCGGGGAGATTATCTGGGGCTCTCCCCTATTCGCCAACCGGCAGCCGGTACACGCCAGCGAGTTCCACGCCGCCCAGGCAGAAGGGCGCGAGGTCCAGCATATGTTTGAGGTGCGGCCCGCCGAGTACACCGGCGAGACGTTCGCGCGCTACGATGGGCAGGTATACCAGATATACCGGACATATCAGAAGGCGGAGAACGTCATCGAGCTGTACCTGTCCGACAAGAGGGCGTGAGCGCATGGCAACAAAAGTCATGTTTAGCGGCAAAGACATTGTTAAGAGTTTGGATAAGTTTGTAGAGCGCATCGGCGCGGTGAATATCGACGCTGCTGTCACGGAAGCACTCGACGCACTGGCAGACTGGGCGCTTGCAGAAATGCAGTACATCGTCAGAAACCACAACAACACGGGAAACGCATTTCGCGCTTTGAGACGTACCGCGGTACAGGGCGCAGGCAACTCCCGGTGGGTTGAGGTAGGCGCGCTGAAAATCCGGGCAGAGGACAAAGACGGATTTCACGTTATTTATTTGGAGTGCGGGTCGCCGACGCTTGCTGCTGACCCTTGGCTTCGCCCGACTATGGAACGCAGAGCCGAAATAAACACGATCATCCGACGAGTGTTTAGGAAATGGGGTGTGATCGGTGGCGGATAAGCCGGACGCAATCAAACCGTATATACATGACCTGCTGGCCCCTGTGTGCAAAAATCGCGCCGCCAACACCTACGACGCCGGGCCGAACGGCAAACTGCCGGACGAGTTTCTTGTATATTTCCTGGTCAGCAAACAACCGCGCGGTTTTTTTAGCGGCAAGCCCTGCCGCAGCAACCGGCGCTATCAGGCATCCTACTACACCCGCGACCGCGCGAAACTGGATCCCGCGCTGACGGCTATCGAACAAGCGATGACCGCAGGCGGCTTTCTGCATGCCGGCGCGGGGCCGGAGCTGGAACACCAAGAGACCGGCCACTGGTCTGTCTCCTGTGATTTTCGATGGATTGAGGAGGAGTAAATATGCCAACAACTGAACCCAAGATCGTGGGCGAGGTCATCAACGTGGGCGATATTTATATCGCCAAGGTGGAGGACAAGCCCACCGAATACAAGCCGGGCACCCCGCGCAGGCTCGCGCCGACGGCCAGTATTGCCCGCGATACCACGGTCAACACCAAGCCCCGTTATTACTCGGGGAAAGCGTATTTTGTGGATACCGCCGAGGGCGAGACAAAGCTGACGGTTGTCATCCCTGGCCTGTCCGTCAAGGATCGCGCCGAACTGCTGGGCAAGCCTTATGACCCTGCCAAGGGCCTGCTGTACGACGACGGCAACGCCGCAGCGCCTTACTACGCTATGGGGTACAAGCTGGAGCGGCCCGACGACGAGGTGGAATATGCCTGGTTTCTTAAGGGCAAGTTTAGCCTGCCTAAACAGGAGGGCGAAACAAAGACAGAGAACCTCAACGAAAAGCCCCTCACCATGGAATACGGCGCGGTGGTCACCATGTGCGAGTTCGACCTCCCCAACGACAAAAAAAGCGGCGTGAAGTGTGTCGAGGCGGACACGTCGGACGATAAGTTCACAGCCGACATGGCCAAGGCATGGTTCAACGCGGTGCAAATGCCGGGCGCGGCACAGCCGCCGGAGGGCGGCGGCGGGTAATAACCGCGTTGCGCGGACACGCGGCGCGTGGTATACTGCCAGCGTGGGGAGGTTCCCCATGGGGCGTTGTCAATTACGGTAGGCGGTTAGCCATATCCCCCGGAATGTTATAGTAAAGGGGGTGAGGCACATCTTGAGCACATATGAAACGCTGACATTGATGATCGCGTTCGCGATTCTGATTGTCTCGATTCTGCGGGCAAAAAGAAAATAACCGCCCCCAGTCACGGCTTGCGGTTATTTTCTAACTGGCATCCGGGCTAACCGTTTACCGGCAACGCCCCACCTGAGCACATTATACGCTGCGAATGCAGGTTTTGCAAGTTAAATCGAACAGCATAGGGGCAGACACGAGGTCTGCCCCTACTCAAGAGATAAAGCAAACCGCCTGTAGCGTTGCTCCACCTGCATTATATACCAAACGTCCAAGGCAATCAAGCCTTTGGGCTTTTTGTTTGCCTGAAAGGAGAAGAACATGGACAAGCCCGTATTCGCGCCCATCTGCCTGACGCTATACGACGAAAACGACGAGACTGTGCGCGACCTGCAAAAGTCCGTCGTCTGCTGGGGCATGATGAAGCAGGCGCTGGCCGTGGGGAAGATCATCCAACAGCACGGCGAGGACAGCCCGGAGACCGTTGACGCCATTACCGCTTTTGTTTGCCGCTTTTACGACGATAAGGTAACAATCGCGGAACTGGATCGGGGCGCGGAGCTGCGCGAGGTCATGGCCGTATACCACGCCGTGATGCGGCGCGCGGGTGCCCTGGGAAACTGATGACGGGGAGCGGCGAAAGCGCTCCCCCGTCCGCATATTGGCCGCAGGAGTTGGAGCGCCAGCTCTGCGTTACCATCCCCGGTTATACCCTGTCCGCCATTGATGAGACGGACATCGAAACGCTGTTTTCATATGTGGCGCATTTGATGGACAAGCAGGCGCAGGCTTACGCCGGCCTGCAACAGATCAACGGTAAATGGTACCGAAAAGCGGATTCTTTTAAGCCGCAAGACACGCGAAAGCGAGGTGAGTAACGGTGGCTGATGAGTTTGTTGCGAAGCCGATTATTGACACAACCGACTATAAAACAGGCGTAAACCAACTCAACCGCGAAAACCGTGTCATTGAGAGCAGTTTTCGCGCTGTAGCCGCGAGCATGGACGACTGGACTTCATCTGCCGACGGCCTGGGCCAGCGTAACGAGGCGTTGACTAAGATCATCCAAAACCAGAAAGATGCGGTATCTGTACTGGAGGCCGAGCACCGGCGCATGAGCGACGCCGTGGCAGAGAATGGCGATACGTCCGCAAACACCGCTAAGGAAATTCAAGAGCTGGAGATCAAGGTCAACAAGGCCAAGGAGGCCCTGGCCAAGTCCGAGACCGAGCTGCGAAAAAACGCGGCGGCCATGGACGACTTGTCCTCCGCCAGCGCAGACGCCGGCAACCAGTTTGCGCAGGCGGCCTCCGGCGTCGGGAGCATGGACAGCGGCATGCGCGGCA
>WRCT01000048.1 GCA_009783775.1 Clostridiales bacterium
CTGTTCTATGCGCGCGCGGACGGTGTTTACGCCGACTGGACGGTTTGGATGTGGGCCGCGGGCGCGGAGGGCAAGTCCTATGATCTCGCGGAGGAGGACGGCAAGATGGTCGCCACTGCGGTCTTTGCCGCCGGAACGGAGCGCGTGGGCTACATTGTGCGGCGAGGCGACTGGGCCGAGAAGGACATTGAGCAGGATCAGTTTATCGAGCTGGCCGGCATTGTCGGCGGCACGGTCAATGTTTTTGTCGTCTCGGGCGTGGAAGGCGAGACCGTCGTCTTCGGTGATGACGTCAAGCGCGGTATCGTGGTCAAGTCCGCGAAGGCGGACGTCGATGGGATCATAGTCGAAATGACCGAGGCGATACCCACAGCGAAGGCGACTGAATTTGAAGTGTTCGAGGTCGGGGGCGGGCAGCTGAACATCACCGGCCTCCATATGCTGGGCAGTGTTATCACGCTTGCTATGGAGCAGGCGCCGGATATCGCCAAGCAATACATACTCAAATTTGAAGGGGAGGAGTACAGTATCATCATGCCCAATGTCTTTTCTACCGCCGCGTTTAAAGATGAATTCACCTACGCGGGCAATGATTTGGGCGCGACCTGGTCGGCCGAAAAAACCGCGTTCCGCGTATGGGCGCCGACGGCAAGCGCAGTCAAAGTGAACCTGTATGCGTCGGGTGACATTGCCGCCAACGATCTGATCGAGTCTTTTGATATGTCTCCCGACATCAACGGCACCTGGGTCGCCGAAAAAGCAGGCGACCAAAACGGCGTCTATTACACCTACGCCGTGGAAGTCGGCGGCGAGGCCAACGAGGCCTGTGACCCTTACGCGAAAGCGGTCGGCGTAAACGGCGAGCGGGCTATGATTATTGACCTTAACGCCACCAATCCCGCAGGCTGGGAAAACGACGAAAACCCCAACGCTGGCATGGGTGTGACCGATATGGTTCTCTACGAGCTGCACGTCAGAGATTTTTCGTTTGATGAAAGCTCCGGCATGGCCAACAAGGGCAAGTATCTCGCCTTTACCGAGACGGGCACGACCAATTCCGCGGGCAGGCCCACGGGCGTTGATTATCTTGTGGACCTGGGGATCACGCACGTGCACCTGCTGCCTGTCTTTGATTTTGGCTCCATTGATGAATCAAAACTGGACCAGGATCAGTTCAACTGGGGCTATGATCCCAAGAACTACAATGCGCCCGACGGCTCGTATTCCACCGATCCTTTCAACGGCGAAGTACGGGTAAACGAGTTCAAACAGATGGTGCAAGCGCTGCACAGCAACGGACTCAGCGTTGTGATGGACGTGGTCTATAACCATACCTACAATACCCAGTTCTGTTTCAATAAGATCGTGCCGGGCTACTTTTACCGGATCGATGAGAACGGCGCGTACTCCAGCGGCTCCGGCTGCGGCAACGACGTCGCCACCGAGCGCGTCATGGTGCGCAAGTTCATCGTCGAATCGGTGCTGTACTGGATAAACGAGTACCATATCGACGGTTTCCGTTTTGACCTGGCGGGCCTGATCGACATTGACACTATGAACGAGATTCGGGCGGAAGTGGACAAAATTGACCCATCAATCATTCTTTACGGTGAGGGCTGGACGATGGGCACCGCCGTGACAAAACCCGGCGTTACGCTCGCCACGCAGGTGAACTCTGCAAAAACACCCGGTATCGCGTACTTTTCAGACAACGTGCGGGACGCCATGAAGGGGAGCGTGTTCAGCGCGACGGACAAGGGATATGTCAACGGCAGCAATGCGCGGATACACGAAATCAGAGACGCGATTTTCGGCCTGCCCGTCTGGGCAGAAAACCCGAGCCAGGTGATCAACTACACCTCCTGCCATGACAATCTGACGCTTTGGGATAAGATCGCCTCGTCCAACCCGGAGGATTCCCTTGCGGACAGAGTGCGGCAGAACAATCTTGCGGCGGCGATTGTCTTCACCTGCCAGGGGATTCCGCTGCTGCACGCCGGCGAGGAAATGCTGCGCACCAAGCTAAACGACGACGGCACATTCAATCACAACAGTTACGCCTCTTCGAGCAGCTTAAACAGCCTGAAGTGGGACGATCTGAACGACGAGAGCTATCAGCAGGTGCACGCGTATTACAAAGGGCTGATTGCGTTGCGCAAGTCACGTGATGCTTTCAAGATGACGAGCGCAGAGGAGTCCGCCGCGAGAATCGCAATCCTGGAAGGGACCGATCCCGATGTGATCGCGTACACCATTGACGGCGGGACGGACGACGGGATTCTGGTCGTTTACAATCCCAACCGCGCGGTCACCGAAATTGTGCTGCCCGATGGGGACTGGTATGTCTATGCCAACGATCAGCAGGCGGGTGACAAGGTGATTGATATGGTCTCGGGCACAGTTCGGGTGAATCCGATCTCCTGCATGGTGCTATGCAATAGCGCGGCGGATGGTGAAAATGTGACAATCGCGTGCCCGACGCAACCCAATTACGCATGGATCATTGGCGCGGGCGCAGTTCTCATTTTGGCAATGGCCGCTGTAATCATTCTGACCGGCCGGAAAGCGAAAGAAAAGAATGCAAGCAAAGACTGACCTGACCCAAATTCCGGGCATTGGCGAGAATATGGCGCGGCACCTGACCAACGCGGGCTACCCCGATATCGCGTCCCTCAAGGGGCAGGATCCCGATGAGATCTATCTCAAGGACTGCCTGTATCAAGGTGCACAAGTGGACCGGTGCGCGCTCTATGCCTATCGGCTGGCGGTGGCTTATGCCAATGGCCCCATCACCAGTCCGGAAAAGCTGAAGTGGTGGAACTGGAAGGATTGAAAATGGAAATCCGGCGTTATCAATTGAGCGACGAAACAAACCTCTTTGCCATGCTGCGCGAAGAGGGGCCTGAGTGGGAAGGCTATTGGGGCGAGGACAATCAAGAAAAGTACAAGGCCGCCTTGAAAAGTTCCGTTGTATTTGTGGCATACGAGGGCGAGCAGCTTTGCGGCTACGCCCGCTGCCGCGAGGATAACGGTTACGGTATCTATGTCTACGATCTGCTGGTGCGCAAGCAAAGTCGCGGGCGGCATATCGGGCGCGCGCTCATGGAAACGGCGCGTGACACCTATCCCAACGCTCCCGCCTATGTGCTGGGCGACGTGCCGGAATACTATGAAAACAAACTGGGTTATCGCGTAGAGGGCACGGTTTACATCATCGGCTGATCAAAACAGCCGAACATCGCCCTTGATATCAATCCCAAGCTCCTTTGCCAAGCTGCTTTGCTTATAGGGATTCACTTTCACATCCACGCCGCCCCGCCGAAACAGCGAGCCGGTGTTCTTAAACCAAAAGGTAAGGCCTGCCCTCTCGCATTGCGCCCGAAGATCCAGCACCCAATCGTAATCGCAGACCCGTGCCGCGCGGCTTGTTTCGCCGCCAACGGTCACATGATTTATCCCGTGCAGCCAGGGTGACAAATCGATCGGCCCCAGCAGCGGCCCGCAGGCCACGAATCGCCGCTTGATCGGGTAAGACAAAAACAGCGGCAGACGCTTGTCCGCCAAGGCCTGGTTCTCCACCGTGCAGCCGATATTCACATTGTCATAACCCGCGCCCCAATCGGCGGGCAGGGAGATGGGGAAACGGTCGATCCGTTTGGTTAGAATCAAAAAGTCCAGGTCGGGCCGCTGTCGGATCATGGCCCACGCCTGCGCGCGCCACTCGTCCGCCTCGGCAATAAAAAAGTCGCTGCCAAAGCAGGTAGCGACAATCTTTCCGCTTGGAATTTTCGGCGCGCCTTTGGCGTTCATGGCCACGGGCTTGTCAAAATCTCCGGTTTTCTTTATCGTGTTTTGGCCGAACCGCTTGGAAAACGGCCCGTAGAAATAGCAATAGGAACAGCCGTCACTGACCGGATAACACCCTGTCCACGGCTCCCAGTTCATCAGCGAATCTGTCCGTCGCCGAAGATCAGGAATTTGTAAGAGGTCAGCTCATTTAGACCCATCGGCCCGCGCGCGTGCAGTTTTTGTGTGGAGATGCCGATCTCCGCGCCCAAGCCGAATTCTCCGCCGTCCGTATAACGCGTCGAGGCGTTCACATACACGGCGGCGGAGTCCACCAACTGCGTGAACCGACGTGCGTTATGGTAGTCCGATGTGACAATGCTCTCGCTGTGGTGGCTCGAATACTTTGCGATGTGCGCCGCCGCCTCGTCCAAGCTGTCCACTATGCGCACGGCCAGAATATAATCCAAAAATTCTGTGTACCAATCCTCTTCCGCGGCTGGCACCGCCTGCGGCAGAACGCGGCAAACAGCCGCGTCACCGCGAATCTCGACATTCTTCAACGCCAGCTTTTCCGCCATTTGCGGCAGAAATTCTTCTGCGATATCCCGATGCACAAGCGCGGTCTCGCAGGCGTTGCAGACCGAGGGCCGCGAAGTCTTGGCATTGTAAACGATGTCGGCCGCTATTGTCAAATCGGCGGACGCGTCTACAAAAACATGGCAGTTGCCGACGCCCGTCTCGATCACGGGCACAGTCGCGTTCTGCACCACGCTCTGTATCAGCCCCGCGCCTCCTCTGGGAATCAGCACGTCGATATATTGATTCAATTTCATCAGCGCGGCCGCCGTCTCACGGTCCGTGTCCTCCACCAACTGCACGCAGTCGGCGGGAAAACCGGCATTTTCGAGCGCGTCACGCATAACCTTCGCGATACACTTGTTGGACGAAAGCGCCTCTTTACCGCCGCGCAGCACCACGCAGTTGCCCGCCTTGAGGCAAAGCGCCGCCGCGTCCGAGGTGACATTGGGCCGCGCCTCATAGATGATGGCGATCACGCCCAAGGGCACGGAGACCTTTTCGATCTTCAAGCCGTTGGGCCGCTCGGACCCGTAGAGCACGCGCCCCACGGGATCGGGCAGCGCGGCCACCTGCCGCACGCCGTCCGCCATGCCCAGGATACGCTTTTCATCGAGCCTCAAACGGTCCAAAAAAGATTCAGCAGTGCCGGTGTCAATCGCTCGTATTATATCCTCCGCATTTGCCGCAACAATCTCCTGCATACGCGTCTCCAGCGCGTCCGCAACGGCCTCGAGTGCCCTGTTCTTTTGCTTGCTGCCGGCGCAGGCGCAAGCCAGGAACGTCTTGGCCTCAATGGCTTGCCTGCCGATTTTCTCTAGTAAATCCATAGTAGCTCTCCTCTAAATCCATAGTAGCTCTCCTCGATCTGGAATCTGGTGTCTGGAATCTGGAATCTATCTTGCGTGAAACAGTGTGCCCAATTCCTCGCCCGCGAGCAAGTCATACAACTTCTCCGGCGCCTCGCCATGGATCACAACGGTGGGAATGCCCGCCGAGGTGGCAAGCTCCGCCGCCTCGATCTTGGTGATCATGCCGCCTGTACCACGCGTGGAGCCGCGCCCGCCTGCGCAGGTGCGCAGTGCCTCGTCGATCTCATACACGTCCGAGACCAGTGCGGCATTCGGGTCACGTCGCGGGTCGCCGGTATACAGGCCGTCGATATCCGTCAGCAGCACCAGCAGGTCCGCGCTGACCAGCTCGGCCACGATGGCGGACAGGTTGTCGTTGTCGCCAAACACGACCTCCTCAACAGCGACGCTGTCATTCTCATTCACCACGGGAATCGCGCCGTAAGCGATCATCTGCTCAAAGGTGTTGAGCAGGTTCGCCCGCCGTTCGTCGTTTTTTACATCGCTGCGCGTCAACAGCAGCTGGCCCACGATATTGTCATATTCGCCGAAGAGCCGGTCGTATAAAAACATCAGCTCGCACTGTCCCACGGCGGAGGCGGCCTGCCTGCCCTTTGTGTCATTGGGGCGTTCGCCCAGCCCCAGCTTTTGCGCGCCGACGCTGATCGCACCCGAGGACACCAAAATGACCTCCAGCCCCGCGTTGTGCAGGTCGGACAGCGTCCGCGCCAGTTTCTCCAGACACTTGAGGTTCACCTTGCCCGTATCATGGGTGAGGGTCGACGTGCCGACCTTTACAACCAGCCGGCGCACTTTTGAAAAATCGCGTTTTGTCATGTGCTCTCCGCCACAAGCTCACGCATACTGTACAGGCCCGGCGCTTTGGGCAGTAAAAATTTCGCCGCGCGCAACGCGCCCGCCGCGAACACAAACTTCGAGGCGGCCTGATGCTTGATGGTGATCACCTCGTCCTCACAGAAAAACATGACCTCATGCTCGCCCACAACGGAACCGCCCCGCACCGCGTGAATCCCGATCTCATGCGGGTCGCGGCGCTTGCGCTCGTTATGCCTGTCCAGCACGAATTTCGTCGGCTCGGGCAAAGCCTCCGCCACTTCCCTGGCCAGCATCCAGGCTGTGCCGCTCGGCGCGTCCAATTTTTTGTTGTGATGTGTCTCAACGATCTCAACGTCGGCAGACAAGCCCAGCGTCGATGCCGCCAGGCGGCAAAGCGCGATTTGCAGGTTGACGCCCAAAGACATATTGCCCGAATGAAAGAGCGGGATTGTTTGCGCCGCCAGCGCAATGTCCGCGTCCTGCGCCTCGGAAAGGCCGGTGGTGCCTATCACAAGGGGTTTCTTATGCGCCACGCAATAGGCGAGAATGGGCGTGACAGCGGCCGCCACGGAAAAGTCAATCGCGACATCAAAGTCCGCATTGATCTTTTCCGCGTTGGAAAAGACAGGGAAGGGGAAGTCCCCGCCCAGCGGATCCACACCGGCCGCAACGGTAAAGTCTCCGGCATTTTCTGCGGCGTGCCAAATGGCCTGTCCCATCTGGCCGGATATACCGTTTATCAGCAATCGAATCATAGCAATCCCAAATCCTTCAACACCTGCGCAAAGCGTTCCATATTCTCCTGCGCGGCGGATACCAGCGGCAGCCGCAGCTCTCCGCCGCAAAGGCCCAACATCTCCATCATGGCCTTGGTGGGAATGGGGTTCACCTCGCAAAACGCGGCCCGCCAAAGGGGCAAAAGTTCAAATTGAATCTGTTTCGCTTTCTCAATATCGCCCGCGAAAAAGGCAGCGCACATATCATGCATTTCCTGCGGCACGATATTTCCGATCGTGGAGATCACGCCCTTCGCGCCAACGGCCAGCATGGGCACGACATGGTCGTCATTGCCCGCGTAGAGATCACAGTCGGGGCAGAGCGCGGCCACGCCGACGATCTGTTCGATATTGCCGCTGGCCTCTTTGATGCCAACGATGTTCGGCAGCTTGAGCAGTTCCCGCATGGTCGCGGGCGCGACGTTCAAGCCCGTCCGCGAGGGTACGTTATACACGATGATTGGGATACTCACCCGCTCGGCCACCGCCGCGTAGTGCGCGATCAAACCCCGCTGTGTGGTCTTGTTGTAATAGGGCGTGACGATCAGCAAGGCGTCCGCGCCCGCGTCTTGGGCCGCCAGACTGGCTTCAATGACCGCCGCAGTATTGTTGCCGCCCGAACCGGCGATCACAGGTACGCGGCCCGCCACGGCTTTCACCGCGAAGGCCGTTACGTCCCGTTTCTCCGCGCCCGTTAAGGTCGAGGCCTCGCCGGTCGTGCCGCAGACGACGATCGCGTCCGTGCCGGCCTCGAGCTGCCGCTCGATCAATCGGGAAAGCGCGGGATAATCCACCGCGCCGTCCGAAAAAGGCGTGACAATGGCGGTACCCGCGCCCGTAAAGATGCTCATAAAAGCTTCCTCCTATGAATTCCAGAGTTTGATCAGCGCCTCCGCGATCTGCACGGCGTTCGTGGCCGCGCCTTTGCGGATATTGTCCGCGACACACCATAGGTTTATGCCGTTCTCGACCGAGAAATCACGGCGGATCCTGCCCACATAAACGGGATCCGTATCCTCCGCGCGAATCGGCAGGGGATAGAGGTTGTTGTCCGGATCGTCCTCAACCACCAGACCCTCGAAACTGCGCAGCGCGTCAAACACCTGCTCCATCTCAAAGGGCCGCTCCAGTTCGATATTGATGCTTTCGCTGTGCCCGTGGAACACCGGCACGCGCACCGTGGTCGCCGTCACGGCCAACTCCGGCAGCCCCATAATCTTGCGGGTCTCGTCGATCATCTTCTGCTCTTCCTTCGTGTAGCCGTTTGGCAGGAACACGTCGATATGCGGCAGCACATTGCCCGCGATGGGGTAGGGGAACTTCTTCGGCGCCACGCCCTTTAGCCCCTCTTCCAGGTCCGTAAAGCCCGCCTGGCCCGCGCCGGACACCGCTTGATAGGTCGAGTAAATTACGCGCTTGAGGCCAAAGGCGTCGTGCAGGGGCTTGAGTGCCACCACGGCCTGAATCGTGGAGCAGTTGGGGTTGGCGATAATGCCCTTGTTTTTGTACTGGGGGATCGCGTCCGCGTTGACCTCGGGCACCACCAGGGGCACGGCGGGATCCATGCGCCACGCGCTGGAGTTGTCCACCACGACCACGCCTGCCGCAGCTGCGATCGGCGCATAGGTCAGCGAGGTGCCACCGCCTGCCGAGAAGAGCGCGATATCAATGCCCTTGCCCTCAAAGCAGGTCTCGTTGAGCACCTGCACAATATGGTCCTTGCCCATAAAATGTATGACACTTCCTGCGCTTCTGGCCGAGGCGAGCAGCGTGTAATCCGCGTCGATCTGCCGCTCCTCCAGCACTTTGCGGAACGTGCGTCCCACCATTCCCGTCGCGCCGACAATTGCAATGTGATACCGTTTCATAATCTTCTCCTCAAAAAACAAAAATTCATTATATAATACTGAACAACACCGTTTTTGTCAATCCTTTTTGCCAGTTATTCAACCGGCAATTCACCAAACAGAACAGCAAGGCAGTCTCGCCTGCCGTAAAGGATACGGTCAACAAACACTTCGCTTTCGCGCGAACGATAAAAAGCAAGATAATTTCCGCAGATGAGAAAGTGATAATCCGTATCCGCTTTGGCAGCCAGGGACAGAGAAACGCCACTCATTGGAAATGTGGAAAGTCGATCAATAGCATCTTGGATTTTTTTGACTGTATCCAACGCTGCTTGTGGATTTTTCAACTGCTCTGCAATATAGTCACCGATTTGCTCCAGGTCCAGCACAGCGGATTCGGAGTAGTTGATATTAACCACGATATCGTTCCTCCAGACGCGTTCGCACCGCGTTGGCAGGAATCCAGCCCTTTTCCTCGCCGGAGCGCCGCCCCTCGTCCAACTCGGACTTCAAAGCGCGCCAAGCCAGCACTTTTTCATATTCCTTGTATTCGTCAATGTCCAGAACGGCATAACGCCCGTGGCCATTTTTTGTCAGAAAAACGGGCGAGCCAATGGAAACATGGCGCAATACTTCGCCATAATTCCGCAAATCAGAGATTGGTTTAATATTCGGCATAAGCAATCACCTCCACTTACAGTATACGCTGATTATTCGTAAAATACAACAGTGAATTTTAAGACAGAGCGATTCTTGCTTTCGCAAAAGATATAGTGTTATAATGAATGTGCAATCATCATAGTGCGGAGAACGGAGTTTTGCTATGAGATACTATACTCGTTACTATCAACACATTTTCAGCGGAATACTTTTTGCGACACTCATGAGTATAGTTAATGCTTTCTGGAGGGATAGCACTTTTTGGAGCTGGTTTTTCTATGCGGCCTTCTATTCCTTTGGTATGTGGCTATTTGACAGAGGCCGTATCAAGCACCTTCAAGATAAATTCAATACTATAAAAACTGAGGAAATGGAAAAAACGGGTGCAGCGGTATTGTTTGACGACGTGGCAACGCATATCAGAAAGGAAAACAAGAGCCGGACAACTTCGGTCGGCGGGCTTTTTTTGACCGAGAATCAACTGCTCTTCATAACAGAAGATTTTGGGAAACACGGTTATCGGTTTCATATCCGTTTTGACATTATCGAAAGCATCTCTCCGAAACGCACGCTTGGTATCTTTCCCGACAGAATTTCGGTCACATTAAACGACGGGCGAGAAGAACGTTTTGTTGTGCAAAACAGGAACGCGTGGATTGAAAAGATCAATGAAACTATGAAGAATAATCCGTAGCCTTTGCGTAAGCCCGCCGCACCGCGTCATTCACCAAATCAAAGAGCCCGCCTTCTTCAAAAGCCAAAATCCCCTGCTCGGTTACGCCGCCCTTGGTGGCGACGGCTTGGGCGAGTTCCCGATAATTGCCCATACGCAAAGCGTCCGCAAAGGCGCGGGTGGCCAGGGTATTGGCAAACGTACGCTCCAAGCCCAACCCTTCGCCCGCGGTTACAAAGGCGTCCAGCACATAGGCGGCCAGCCCGATCCCGCTGGCGACCATCACCGTCACCTTTTCAATATCTTCCTCCGCGATCTCAAAAGCATACCCCAGCGAACCGAACAGCTCGGCCAACTCAATGTCCTTCGTGGGCGTATAGCCAATCACGCCGTCGCCGTCCGCGATGGACAGGGTCGGCATACCGCGCGTAATCCGAGCATTTGGCAGCAATCTCTCAAGATAGGCCAGCGGCACCCCCGCCATAAAGCTGACGATCCGGCAACCTGCATTCTGCATATTCGGGGTCAATATCTCCAGCGCGGGTTTCTTCACGGTCAAAAAGACCACGTCAGCACGCGCCATAACATCCTCGACGCGGCAGGAGGCAAACACGCCAAACGCGTCCCGCGCAGCCTGGGCCAGTTCCTCCGTCGCCTCGCAGATCGCAAGCTCCGTAAATCCCGCAACGCGCAAGCCCTTTGCCAACGCCTTTCCCAA
>WRCT01000049.1 GCA_009783775.1 Clostridiales bacterium
GAGCTGATTTGCGTTGTCGTAAAAGACAAGGGCTTATCCGTTCGTCAAATTGCCAGACTTACAGGGATAAATAGAGGCATTGTGCTAAAAGCGTGAGTGTCAAGAGAACCGTCCCCCTGACACCCCTGACACCCCGTCCCCCTGACACCCCCAAAGGTTTCGGCACTACCAACGTGAGTGTGAAGAGAACCGTCCCCCTGACACCCCCTGACACCCGACACTAAATTTAATTATAACAACCTTTTGTTAGCAAATTATGATGAAATCCCGCAAAAAGAAAGAAATTTGTGATGAAAATCCTGTTTTTCATCACAATTTGTGTTATAATGCAACTATGATACGAATTTTGGTGGCGGAAGCCGACCCGCAAGTTTGCGAAATCATCAAGCGCTGCGCCTTGGGCGAGCAGTGGCAAACCGACGAGGCCCGCGACGGCATCGCTGCCGTCAAGCTATTGCGCCGGCAGAGCTATCAGATTCTGATTTTATCCTGCGAACTGCCCGTCATCGACGGTCCCATGATCCTGGCGGTGACAAAAGAACAGGTAGACTGCCCCGTCATCTTCATCGGCAAGAGCGGCGCGGAGGAAGACAGGCTGGCGGCGTTTGAGGCGGGCGGCAACGACTTTTTGCAAAAGCCCTTTTACCCGCGTGAGCTGGTGGCGCGCATGCGCAACCTGCTGAGGCTCTTCGGCATGGCGGGGACGCAAAGCCCCGGGCTCACTGCCGGCCCCATTCGGATCGAACGGCACGCGCAAAGCGTTTATTTGAACGACAGGCCGCTCAAGCTCACCCCGCGCGAGTACAATCTGCTGCTGCTTTTGGTCTCCCACTCCGGCCGCGCCTTCTCCCGCGAGGCCCTTTTGAGCTCGGCCTGGGGCGATTCCTTCGAGGGCGGCGACCGCACGGTGGACACGCATATCAAATCCCTGCGCGAAAAGCTCCGCCCTCACGACGGCTGCATCAAAACCATCTGGGGCGTGGGGTATAAGCTGGCGCTATAATTATCGAAGTTTCGCCGAGGCAAAATGTCCTTCCCTGTTCACTTTTCATTTCTTGATTCGTGGTTTGTCGTTTATATCTTGCATTATCCGGTCCTTCATTATATAATGGCACAAAAACAAAAAGGAGCAAACAAAAAATGGAATACGGACGTACTTATAACTTCTCCGCCGGACCCGCGACCATGCCGGTGCCCGTGCTGGAGGAAATCGCAAATGAGGTCTTGAACTACCGTGGCTGCGGCACGGGCGTCATGGAGATGTCGCATAGGTCCAAGGTGTATCAGACGATCATCGACGAGGCGGAGGCCGATCTGCGCGAGCTGATGGGCATTCCCGACAACTATAAAGTGCTGTTTATCCAAGGCGGCGCGACACTGCAGTTCGCCATGATCCCGATGAACCTGCTAAAAAACGGCGTGGCGGACTATATCGTCACCGGCGCCTGGTCGCAGAAGGCCTACAAAGAGGCGCAGAAATACGGCAAGATCAACCTGGTCGCCACGAGCAAGGACCGCAACTACAGCTATATTCCCGACTGCTCGGATCTGCCGATCGACCCCGACGCTGACTATGTGTTCATCGTGGAGAACGAGACGATCCACGGCAACACGTTCTGGGCGCTGCCGAACACAAAGGGCAAGCCGCTGGTGTCCGACCAGAGCTCCATGTTCCTCTCGGGGCCCTGCAACGTGTCCGACTACGGCATGATCTTCGCGGGCGCGCAAAAGAACGTGGGTCCGTCGGGTCTGGCGATCGTGATTATCCGTGAGGATTTATTAAACCGCGATCTCGACCCCAAGACGCCGACCTATCTGGATTACGCGATCCACGCGGACAACGGCTCGATGTACAACACGCCGAACTGCTGGGCGATCTACGTCTGCGGCAAGGTGTTCAAGTACCTCAAGAAGATCGGCGGGCTCGAGGCGATGGCGAAGATCAACGAGGACAAGGCGAAGATCCTCTATGACTTTTTGGACAGCAGCGCGCTGTTTGCGGGCACGGTCGACAAGTGTGACCGTTCGCTGATGAACGTGCCGTTCGTGACGGGCGATAGCGAGAAGGACGCGGCAGTCGTCGCGGCGACCAAGGCTGCGGGCTTTGACAATCTCAAGGGCCACAAGAGCGTGGGCGGCCTGCGCGCGTCGATCTACAACGCCATGCCCGCCGAGGGCGTCGAGGCGCTCGTCGAATTCCTGCGGGAGTTTGAGAAGGCAAACGCGTAGGGTTTGTCTTCGAGTGGTCAGTGGTCAGTGGTCAGTGAGCAGTACGCCGTAGAAAAACCCGCGTGAGCGATCTGACCACTGCCCACTGACCACTGACCACTCGAACGAAACAAAGAAACATCAAAGAAAGAGGTAACTAATATGATCAAGATCCTGGCATCAGACGGAATGGAAAAAGGCGCGATTGAGGCGCTTAAGGCAAAGGGCGCGGAGGTCGTGTGCGAGTTTTTCGATCCCGACGCGTTGAAAGAGGCGATTCGCGGGTATGACGTCATCGTCGTGCGCTCGGCGACCAAGGTGCGCGAGCCGCATATCGACGCGGCCGAGGACGCGGGCAGGCTCAAGCTCATCATTCGCGGCGGCGTGGGCGTGGACAATATCGACGTCAAGTACGCCGAGGCAAAGGGCATGACCGTGCGCAACACGCCGCGCGCGAGCAGCGACGCGGTCGCGGAGCTGGCGCTGGGGCATATGTTCTCCGTGGCGCGGTTCATCTCGGCTGCCGGCTGGTCCATGCGTGAGGGCAAGTGGGAGAAAAAGGGCTACGCCAAGGGCGTCGAGCTGGGCGGCAAGACGGTCGGTATCATCGGCTACGGCCGGATCGGGCAGTCGCTGGGCCGTATGTGCCAGGCGCTGGGCATGAAGGTGCTGGCGCAGGACATCTATCCCGTGCCGGAGCTGGAAAACGAGAACATGAAATATGTGGACTTAGGCGAACTGCTGGCCCAATCCGACATCATCTCGCTGCACGTGCCGTCGCTGCCCGGCCAGCCGCTGGTGAGCGAAGAGACGATCGCCAAGATGAAGGACGGCGTGATCATCATCAACACCAGCCGCGGCGCGAATATCGACGAGGCCGCCTTGCTGACAGCTTTAGAAAGCGGCAAAGTCGGCGGCGCGGGCTTGGACGTCTTTGCCGAGGAGCCGACAAAGAATATCGAACTTTTGCAGCACCCGCGCGTGTCCGCCACGCCGCATATCGGCGCGTCCACGACCGAGGCGCAAAAACGTATCGGCGCGGAGATTGTGGATATTATTGTGAAACATTTCGGGCTGTAGGCAGATTCCAGATTCCAGAAAAAAGCTCCTCCGAATAATCTCGGAGGAGCTTGTCATTTGACGGGCGACCGCAGGTCGCCCCTACGGCGCACCGATTATCGTTCCTCTCGGAAGTAGGAGAGGCCTAAACTGGCGGGGGGTTGGTTTTCGCGGCTGCGGCGCAGGGACACGATGATCAACCAGCCGATCGTGACCACATAGGGCAGCATTTTGAACAGCTCCTTGGTGCCGCGCGAGAGGCCGTTGATGTAGAGATAGAGCCAGAACAAAACACCGAAGAGATAGGCGCCCCAGATTGCGCGCGTCGGCCGCCAGGACGCGAAGATGACCAGCGCGACCGCGAGCCAGCCCAGGCTTTCGATCGTGTAGTCGTTGGCCCAGGTGCCTTTGATGTAGTCCATGACGTAATACAGCCCGCCGAGGCCCGTGATGCCGCCGCCGATACAGGTGGCCAGGTATTTGTACTTGGTGACGTTGATGCCCGCCGCGTCCGCCGTGGCAGGGTTTTCGCCGACGGCGCGCAGGTTGAGGCCCACGCTCGTGCGCTTGAGGAACCAGCTGACGGCAAAGGCTAAAATCAGCGAGAGATAGACCATGAACCCGTGGGAGAACAGCAGCTTTCCCACGATGGGAATATCGCGCAGGACGGGAATATTCGCGCGAAACACCGCGCTGGTGGCCGATACGGAGATCTGCCCGACGCCGCCCGCCAGACGGTTTAAGGATCCGCCGAAGAAGTTGGCCACGCCGCCGCTGAAGATGGTGAGCGTGAGGCCCGCCACGTTTTGGTTCGCGCGCAGGGTGATCGTCAGCAGGCCGAAGATGGCCGCGCCCGCGACGGCGGCGGCGATTGCGCAGCCCAGCGCGATGACCAGGCAGAGGATCGGCACGGGATTGGGGTTGTTCATCTCATAGAAGAACGCGCCGACCAGGCCCGCGATGCCGCCCAGGTACATGATGCCCGGCACGCCGAGGTTGAGGTTGCCGGATTTTTCCGTCAGGATCTCGCCCACCGAGCCGAAGAGAATCACGGTGCCGAACACGATGGCCGCTTGCAGCAGGGCCAATAGAGAATCTAAACTCATGCCTGCGCCTCCTTATGTTTCTTGTCACGGAATTTCAACTCGTACTGGATAAAGAACTCACAGCCGATGATGAAGAAGAGCAGAATGCCCATGATCATCTGTGAGACGAAGTTGTTCAGGTCAAAGCGGGAGGCGATCTCGATCGCGCCCTTTTCCAAAAAGACGAGCAGGCCCGCGATTAAGATCATCACAAAGGTATTGAACTTGGCCAGCCACGCCACGATAATGGCGGTGAAGCCCCGCCCGCCCGCCGAGCTGATGGAGATCGTGTGGCTTGCGCCCGAAACGACCAAAAAGCCCGCGATGCCGCAGACCGCGCCGGAGATGGTCATCGTGCGAATGACCACACTCGGCACGCGGATACCCGCGTAACGCGCCGTGTTTTCGCTTTCGCCGACGACCGCGATCTCATACCCCTGTTTGCTGTATTTGAGATAGAGGAACATGATCGCCGCCAGCGCCAGCACGAGGATCACGTTGAGCGCGTAGTCCTGACCGAACAGGGGCGGGAACCAGCCCGCGCGCGTGTTGGGGTTGATGATACCGACCTTGTTCGAGCCGCGCGGGTTCTCCCAAAGCGCGACGAAAAACGCGACAAGCTGCAGGGCGATGTAGTTCATCATCAGGGTGAACAGCGTTTCGTTCGTGTTCCACTTGGCTTTGAACACGCCGGGGAACAGGCCCCAGAGCCCGCCCGCGACCGCGCTGCACAGGAACATGACAAGCAGCAGCAGAATACCGGGCAGCGTGCCCAGATAGATCATGCAGGCCGCCGACGCGATTGCGCCCGCCAGGATCTGGCCCTCCGCGCCGATGTTCCAGAACCGCATCTTAAACGCGGGCGCGAGCCCGACGCCGATACAGAGCAGCATCATCATGTCACGGATCGTGACCCAGAGCCGCTTGTTCGTGCCGAACGCGCCCTCGAACATGGCCTTGTAGACCTGCAGCGGGTTTAACGCCACCACGGCGTAGATGATGGCGGCGCAGACGAGCAGCGCGCCGACCAGCGCGATGCCGCGAATGCCCCAGGCCTTCCACCATTCGATTTTGACCCGTTTGGCGATTCGGACAAAGGGTTCTTTGTGTTCTTTCAGCTTTTGTTTCATGAATCCACCCCCTCTTCAGCGGCGGAAAGGTGCGTCATCATCAGCCCGACCTCTTCCTTTGTTGTATTTCTGCCGTCGACAATGCCGCTGATCTGACCCGCGCAGAGCACGAGAATGCGGTCGCAGAGTTCGAGCAATACGTCTAAATCCTCGCCGACGTAGATCACCGCCGCGCCGCGTCCCTTTTGCTCGTTGAGCAGGCGGTAGATCGTATACGAGGTGTTGATGTCCAAACCGCGCACGGCGTAGGCTGTCATAAGCAGTGAGGGCGACGCGGCCAGTTCCCTGCCCACGAGCACCTTCTGCACATTGCCGCCGGAGAGTTTGCGCACGGGCGTGGTCAGCCCGGGCGTGACCACCTCGAGATCGCGCACAACGGCAGCGCCCAGCTCCTTCGGCTTTTTGCGGTTGGTGAAGGGCGAGTGCCCCTCTTTATAACTGCGCAGCATCATATTGTCGGGAATGCCCATGCTGCCGACCAAGCCCATGCCCAGGCGGTCCTCCGGCACAAAGGCAAGCCGCACGCCGAGGTTGCGGATCTCCACGGGGCTTTTGCCGACCAGGTCGTCACGTTCCGCCCCGTCCTGCGCGGTGTAGGCGATCACGCCGCCCGGGCACACGCGGCAGAGGCCCGCGACCGTTTCGAGCAGTTCTTTCTGCCCGCTGCCGGAGATCCCCGCGATGCCCAGGATCTCGCCGCCGTAAGCCGTGAAACTCACATCGTTTAACTTCTTCACACCGTCGCTGTCCACGACGGTCACGTTTTTCATGGAGAGACACTCGCGCCGCTCCTTGGGCTCGGGCCGGTCGATATTGAGTGAAACGGCCCGACCCACCATCATGTCGGTGAGTTTTTGCGGGTCGGTCTCACAGGTGGGCACCTCGCCGATGAAGAGCCCCTTGCGCAGCACGGCCACGCGGTCCGAGATGTCCATGACCTCGTGCAGTTTGTGCGTGATGATGATGATCGCCTTGCCGTCCTCCTTCATGTTGCGCATGACGGCAAAGAGCATATCCGTCTCCTGCGGGGTCAAGACGGCGGTCGGCTCGTCCAGAATGAGAATTTCCGCGCCGCGGTAGAGCAGCTTGACGATTTCCAGCGTCTGTTTCTCCGACACGGACATCTCATAAACTTTTTTGTCCGGTTCCACGACAAAACCGTAGCGGTCGCAGATCGCCTTCACGCGCACGCCCACGGCCTTTAAGTCGGTGAGCGCGCCCTCGTTGAGGCCCAGGATAATGTTTTCGGCGGCGGTTAAAACGTCCACCAGCTTGAAGTGCTGGTGGATCATGCCGATGCCCAGCGCGAACGCGTCGCGGGGCGAGCGGATCACCACTTCACGGCCGCCGACGAAAATATGCCCGCCGTCCGGCTGATAGATGCCGGAGAGCATATTCATCAGCGTGGTCTTGCCCGAGCCGTTCTCCCCAAGCAGGGAGAGGATCTCCCCCGGGTTGATCGTAAGGCAGACCTTGTCGTTGGCGACGACTTCGCCGAAAGTTTTGCGGATATTTACCATGCGAATTTCATTTGTCATGGCAGGTTCCTTTCCTAAAAAAAAAGGAAGGGAGAAACGCAGACGCGTTTCTCCCTTCCGAAGTTGTTAGAGTTCTGTGATGCCGTCGATACGGATATCGAACAGGGACGCGGAGATGACATAGGACTCGTTGAACCGGCCGTCCCAGATCAGCTCGGTGCCCTCAAAGCCCCAGCTCTGGTCATAGCTTTCGAGCTCCTCGCCGCCGACCGTCCAGGTGTTGGTGGCGAACACGTGCAGCGCGCCGCTCTTGATGGCGGCGATGATCTCCTCGACCCTGGCCGCCGTGCCCTCGGCAACGGAGTTGCCCAGCGCGGTGATCGCGACGCCGCCCTCGGCATAACCGGTGGCGATGTCCTTGGGTACCGGCTCGCCCTTCATGACGAGGTCGATGATGGTCTCATAGTTGACTTCCCACACATTCGTCGGGGAGGTGAGCGCGGCGTTGGGCGCGACGTTTAACATACTGACGTTGTAGCCGACGATGTAAACGGGCTTGCCGCCCTTGTTGGCGTCTTCGACCGCGCCCGGGGCGCCGGTGGAGTCGGCGTGCTGGCTGAGGATGACGCAGCCGCGCGCCATGAGGGTGTTGGCGGCCTCGGCCTCGGCGGTCATATCAAACCAGGAGTTCGTGTAGATGACGTCCATGTAGGCCTCCGGCACGATGGAGCGGACGCCCAGGAAGAAGGCGGTGTAGCCCGAGACCACTTCGGCATAGGGATAGGCGCCGACGTAACCGACATGGGGATCGTCGACCAGGCCGTCGTCCATGAGTTCCTTGAGTTTCATGCCCGCGACCACGCCGGAGACGTAACGCGCCTCAAAGATACGGGTGAAGTGGTTGCTGAAGTTGGGCAGGTTCTCGCGCGCGGCGCTCTGGCCGGTCGCGTGCACGAACTGGATGTCGGGATACTCTTTGCTCGCCTGGATCAGATAGGACTCATGACCAAAGCTGTTGGCGAAGATGACCTTGCAGCCCTGCTCGGCCAGGTCGACCGCCGTGTCGTAGCACTTTTCGTCTTCGGGAATGTCATACTTCAAGATGAGCTGACTTTCGGAGAGTCCCAGCGCCGCAACCGCGAGGCGAATGCCCTCGATGTGCGAGTAGGTGTAGCCCTCGTTCTCGTCGCCGATGAGGATGATACCGACTTTGAAGTCATCGGTCGTCACGTCCCCGCCGTTGTCCTTTTCCTTGGCGCAAGCCGCCAATGCTACGATCAGCACCAACGCCAGTGTGATTGCCAGTAGTTTCTTCATTGCTTTTTCCTCCATTTTTTTAATTTGGTTTGTTATGTTATCTATAAAAACAGCCTTGCTGTTTTATCCTTCATTGTACATTGTACATCGTACATTGTACATTTACGATATTCTTCCGCTTGCTTCCAGAGCTTTGATATCCGGCTCACACAAGAATGGTTTGCCTGCCGCGCGCAGGGCGTTGGTTACGTCTTTGAGGCCGCTGCCCGTGGAGATGGCAGTGACACTTTCGTTCGGTTTGATGATACCCTGCTCGACCGCGCGCACGACGCCCGCCAGACCCGTTGCGCCCGCCGGTTCGCTGAATACGCCCTCCGTGGACCCGACCAGCCGCATGGCGGCCAGGATATCCTCGTCCGTCACCGCGAGCCAATGCCCGCCGCTTTTTTCCACCGCGCGCAGCGCCTTGACCGGATTGCGCGGCACGCCCACCGCGATACTGTCCGCCAGCGTGTTCTCCTGCGTGGGCCGCAGCGCCCTGCCCTCGCGCACCGCCTCCACAAAGGGGGCGCAGCCAAAGGACTGCACGCCCAGGATCTTGGGAATGCGGTCGATAAAGCCCAATTGCAGCAAATCATAGAACCCCTGATATACGCCGCCGAAGGTGCAGCCGTCGCCCACCGAGAGCGCGACCCAGTCGGTCGGCTGCCAGTTTAATTGTTCCGCGATCTCCAGCGCCACGGTTTTCTTGCCCTCGACCATGACCGGATTGATGCCCGCGTTGCGGTTATAGAACCCCCATTTTTCAATGGCGGCCTTGGACAGCTCAAAGGTCTGGCGATAGTCGCCCTTGACCGAGATGACGTTCGCGCCGAAGATGAGCAGCTGCGCAACCTTACCCTGGGGCGCGCGCTCGGGCACGAAGATGACGGTCTTGAGCCCCATGCGCGCCGCGTTGCCCGCGCAGGAGGATGCCGCGTTGCCCGTGGAGGAGCAGGCGATCGTGTCATAACCCAGCTCCAAAGCCTTGGCCACCGCCACGCCCGAGGCGCGGTCCTTAAGCGACGCGGTCGGGTTGAGTCCGTCGTCCTTGATGTATAATTGCTTAAGCCCCAGCTGATCGCCGAGACGATGGGACTTGTAGAGCGGCGTCCAGCCAATGCGTAAAAAGCTCGCCTGGCCCACATCGCGCACGGGCATAAGCGGCGCGTAACGCCACATACTGTTATCACGGTTGGCCTGCAGGCTTTCGCGGGTGAAGTGTTTGCCTATATAAGAATAGTCGTAGCGAATATCGAGAATGCCTTTTTCGCCGCAGAGGGGGCAGGTCAGCAATTCCGGACCGAAGGGAAATTCAGCCCCGCAGAGCGTGCATTGATAGCCCAAAACGTGCTGCATACCTTTTCCCCCATTTATCATTTATATACATATATTTTACACATATCCGCCGCATTTGTACAGTCACTTTTTCCATTTGGCGAGAATATATTTTCACCCGCTTAAAATTCCTTGAAAACATCTCGCTTGCGTGTTATATTATTGGTAATATTTTAGTGGGGAGAAATTGATATTATGTTATTGATCGGAAACGGGCGCGTGTTAACGCGAAACGGCACGGAGTTTTTGGAAAACGGCGCGGTCGCCGTGGAAGGACGTTATATCAAGCAGGTCGGTCCGCTGGCGGAGCTGCAAAAGGCTTATCCCGACGCAGAGTTTTTAGACGCGAAGGGCGGTTTGATCATGCCCGGTCTGGTCAATACACATGACCACATCTACAGCGCGTTCGCGCGCGGGCTGTCCCTGCGCGGCTATAACCCGCGCAACTTCAACGACATTCTCGAGGGTATGTGGTGGAAGATCGACCGTCAGCTGACGAAGGAAAACGACCGGCTGTCGGCTTGGGCCGTGTATCTGGACTGCGTGAAAAACGGCGTGACGACCGTGTTCGACCACCACGCCAGCTATCTGGACATTCCGGGCAGTTTAGACGAGATCGCGGGCGCGGCAAAAGCGATCGGCCTGCGCACCTCGCTGTGTTATGAGGTCTCCGACCGCGACGGCCCGACCAAGTGCGAGGAGGCGATCGCGGAGAACGAGCGGTTTATCAAGGCCGCCGCCGCAGACGACACCGATATGATCAAGGGCATGATGGGCCTGCACGCCAGCTTTACCGTGTCGGACGAAACCTTGGAAAAGTGCCGCGCGCGCGGCGGCGCACAGGCGGGTTTCCACGTGCATTGCGCGGAGGGGCCGCTGGA
>WRCT01000050.1 GCA_009783775.1 Clostridiales bacterium
ATGCCTTATTACTTGCCCCGTTACGGCTTATATTCATCAAAAGTGACTTCAACCTCCACCTGCTGCCCGTTGCGCTGGAGCGTAATGACGGTCTTGTCGCCCGCGTTGTAGCCCGAGATTACGCTCGAGAGGTCCGCGTTTGAGGTGATGGTCACCTCGCCCACCTTCAGGATCAAATCGCCCGTTAGGATCCCCGCTCTCTCGGCGGCGGAATCCGCGACCACGTCCGCCACCTGCACGCAGCTCGTGCCGAAATACTGGCCGAAAAAGTCGCCGCCGTCGCCGCGCATGGTCACGTTTTGCGTGTAAACGCCCAGATAGGCTCGACCCGTGATATAACCCACGCGCACCAGGTCGTTGATCTCCTTGAGCACGCTGTTCACAGGGATAGCAAAGCCCAAGCCCTCGGCCGAGTTGCTGGTCGCCTTCGCGTTCACGATCCCGATCAGCTGCCCGCTTGCGTTAAACAGGCCGCCGCCCGAGCTGCCCGGGCTGATGGCCGCGTCGGTCTGCAACAGGGTCATCTCCATGCTCTCCACGCGCACCGGCCGGTTCACGGCGGAGATGATACCGCTCGTCGCCGTGCCGCGCAGCTCGCCTAAAGGGTTGCCGATTGCGATCACGTCCTCGCCCACGGTCAGCATATCCGAATTGCCCGTCGTCGCGGGGGTCAGGCCCTCCGCCTCGATCTTGATGATGGCGATGTCGTTGCGCGCGTCCTTGCCGACCAATGCCGCCGGATAGGGTCTGTCGTCGTTTAGCGTCACGGTGATCTCGCTCGCGCCGTCCACCACGTGCAGGCAGGTGACGATATAACCGTCCGCCGACAAAATCACGCCGCTGCCGCTGCCTTCGGTCTCATAGGCGCGGCCGCCGAAACCGCTCATGGGCACGGTCACGTCAATGCCCACCACGGAGGGCGCGGCGATCTCCACAACCTGCGAGCGGGTAAAGGGCCCGTCGGGCAGGAATTGCGTCTCGTCGGGTGTGTTGCCGAGGATCACCGGCTGGCGGTCGTCGGGTGCCGGTTCGGGTGTTGTGTCGGTCAGAACGGGGGCGGGGGAGGGCAAAGCGGCGTTTTGGTCCAAACCGCGCCCTACCAGAATGCCCGCGACCAGCCCGAACGCCAGCACGGCCACCAGCAGAAACGCAACGGCGAGCGCCGCTCCCCCGCGCTTTTTTCGCGCGGGCGGGGCCGGAGGATAATTGAAATCGTCATAATAGGACATATTTGGTGCTCCTTATGCATTTTTGTGCGCTCATCATATCGAATGAATTGGGCGAAATTATGTTCTTATTGTAGACAAAATCGGGAAGTTTAGCAAGTCAAGTATTACCATGACAGGGATTGTCTTTTTCGGCACAGAATAGCTTTACGCGTTCATAACATATAAGAACGAAGGAGTGTTCTATGCCATCTTGGACCCTGTCCACAAACGAATATGATATTCAGTTGAAAAGCCTGCTGTCGCGGCGGCTTTCTCAGGTCGGCGTGCCCTTTGTCCTGGACGAGAAAGAAGACAAATCCATTGCGGTCACGATCCGCGGGCTCAAGGCGCAGGAGAGTTTGTCCGAGGCCTTGAGCAAGCTCTTGTGTCGCGATATGCAGTATTTTGTGCTGGCGAAGATGGCGGACGCCATGCCGCTCTCGATCGGGGAAAAGGAAGAGGTCTTAACCGACGCGCTGCAAACCGCGCGCGCCCGCGAGGAGATCGTCGCGGTGCAGGCGGACCTGAAGGAGTATCTGACCGACACGCGGCAGATCTGCCTGGAGGGTTATATCCGCTTTCGTATGCAGGACTGCCTGTTGGTCTGGCAGATGTGCGTGGAGCAGGCGGCGACCGAAGTGCTGCTGCGCAAGGAGTATTCCGAGCTGATGGAAGTGCTTTCGGCTTTTGTGGGCACGCGCCCGCCGCGCATTCTGGAGATCCAGCTCTGCATTCACGCCGACGGCAGCTGCACCTTGACCGACGACAGTCTGGTGCGCATAGAGTATGTGGACTGCTGTCCGGACGGCATTGTCAGCCTGCTGGTCAATATGGCGCCGCAGCGGCTGGTGGTCTATGACCTCTCCGGCAAGCGCGAAAACCGTCTGACCGAAACCCTGGCGCACGTCTTCTCGGGTCGGGTGAAGATTTACAGGTAGTGGGCAGTGGGCAGTGGGCAGAATCGCTCACGCGGTTGCGGGTCAAGCCCGCAATGGGGCCCACTGATTAAATCGTGAGGTGGAATAGTCGGCATGCCAAAAGCTCCTATGTTGGGACCATTCTGATAGCCAATCTACCCGGCGAATGATTTAATCTGGGGTTCCAATGACGAACAGGGGAACCGCGGAATACGCGAATGGCGCGAAAACAGTATTGTCATTCTGAGCCCTTGGGCGAAGAATCTAAATGCCGTCCCCCAAAAAAGATTCTTCACTGCGTTCAGAATGACAACCCTGTTTCGTGTTATTTCGTGCTTTTCGTGGTTAAAAAGAACCCCGCCGCAGCGGACGTTCGTGCCGTTCGCGTGGTTCGCGGTTAAATCATTACACCAGTTTCTTGACCCACTCGTCCCGCTCGCCCGGCAGCAGATCGACCACCGGCAGCTCGATCATGGTATAACAGCCCGGCGTCTGGCGGACCGCCGCCCGCGCGCAGCCGGCCATCACCTGCGAGGTGAGCGCGGGGTTGTTGATCCGCATGGAAAACTCAAAAAGCTGATTGTGCGTGTCGCCCGAAACGCCCTTGCGCGTCATGCGCACGCCATGCCCCACGTCCTGCAGCGCGCCGATGTCCGCAACGGGGATCACATGCGTCTCGTCGTGTGAGAAGTAGGGGTCGCTCTTGATTGCGGCGGTCACGTCCGCGAGCGCCGCGCCGTCCGCCAGCTCCACATAGACCATGCGCCGGTGCACGCCCGCGCCGACCGGCATGGTCATGGACAGCGCGTTTTTCACGCCCGCCTTGGACTTGGCGACGACGGAGTGCCCCATGCTCATGCCCGGCCCGAAGTCGGTATACGAGATCCCGCGCGGCGCCATGGCCTCGAAAAGCGCGCGCAGCAGGGAGTCCGTGCCCGGGTCCCAGCCCGCCGACAGCACGGCGGCCGTGCCGTGCACCTTGGCGACCGCGTCCAGCCTGGCCTTTACTGCGGGGATCTCGCCATGAATGTCAAACGCGTCCACGGTGTTTATGCCCATAGAAAGCAGCGTCTCGGCGGCGTCGGGGCAAAGCCGCGAGGGCAGGCAGAGCAGGGCGGCGTCCGCGCGAACGTCGCGCAGGTCCGTCACCCAAATATCTTTTAAGTCTTCGGGAATCGGCACACCCGGCGCCTCGGCCACTTGAACCAAAACCATATCCGGCGCGGCGTCCACGGCCTCCCGTGCCGCCCGCCCGACATTTCCATATCCTACAATTGCGATTTTCAACATAATTGCCGCCTTCTTTCGTACCGTTTTGTACCATTATTGCACACCAACTGAGGATTTTCAATAGAAAAATCCCGCGTGAGCGACACTAGCCCCTGGCCCCTAGCCCCTGGCCCCTAAAACAAATGCGGAAACTGTTTCATAATACCCAGGGTAAACGTGTCCGCCATCTGCAGCGCCTCTTGCTCCACAAGGTCAAAGGCCGCGATATCGTCCGCAAACCGCCCCGCCAGCCGCGCCGCGACCTCGTTTGTGGTCAGATCCAAATGCCTGCGCAGCATGGCCCGCATTTCCGTCCGGTCGTAGTAGGGGTTGATCAAGCTGAACGCCTCGGCCATCTTGTCGGCGTTCGCGTACCATTGCGCGGTCAGCTCCTGTGCCTTTTGCGTCTCGCCGTCCCGCAGCGCGGTAATCAGCTGTGCCCCGATCTGCAGGTGCTCCGTCAGCAACTGTGCGATGGCCGCCGCCGTGTTCTCATTGTAGTAGCGCGCGAAGATATCCGCGATATCCCTCGGGTTGCGCAGCAGGCGGTCGGTCGTGGCGGCCTGATCTCCCAGCCTCGCCGCGATACTGACCAGCAGCAGCCGCGTCCAGAACACGTGCTGCTCCCAGACCATACGCATATCCTGCGCCAGGACCTGCTGCGGCGACGGCGCGCCGGGCGGGTCAGAAGGTTCCTGTATCCTGCCCAGATCCTCGCCGGGACAGATGATCAGCGTGGACCCGATCTGCATATTGTAGGGGTCCACATTCGGGTTCAACGCCAGCAGCGAGGGCACGGTCGTGTGATAGTAGTGGGCGATCTGGTGCAGGTTATCGCCGGCGCGCACCGAATAGGCAACGGGATAGGGACAGAACATAGCAGGGGGTCTCCTTTTTTTCTCATACTATGTCATACCCCGCGCGGGTGTTTCAAAAAACCGAAAAAAAAAGCCCCCGCAGGGGCTTTTTGAAAGCGAAGTGTTTACGCCTCGACGGTCTTTCTCTTCTTGACAAAGTAGAAGATATAACCGGCGACCATAATCGCGCCGAACACGCAGAGGTAACCCCAAACGGCGGAACCGTGCGAGACCACGGCGGAGTAGAGCATCAGGCCGCAGGACGCGATCGCCAGGATCGGCATGATGACGCGCTTGAAGATCCCCAGATCCTTTTGCTTGACCATGAGCATGACAAACATCGGAATGTACGCGCCGTACAGCGTGATGATCGGCAGCTCCGAGGAGTCAAAGCTGAAGAACCCGAACCAGGACGGTCCGACAATGAGGTTCGCGCCGTAGAAGAAGACCAGCCAGGCCATCGCGACGAGCATCCCGATAACTGCCGAGTTGTTCGGGATATTGGTCTTGGCGTCCAACTGCTCCATGGTCTCGGGGGCGGGGCCGCGACCGGGCACGGCCATCGCGTAGAAACCGCGCACGTTGGCCATCATCAGGCCGTTCACCGTGCCCAGGCAGGAGATGACGACGATTGCCGAGAAGACAATGCCGATCCAGCCGCCGAAGATGTTGGTGAAGGCGATTTTGATGCCCTGCTCGCCGGCGCCCATGAGCTCGGCTGAGGGGATTGCGCCGGAGATACCGATGTAGTAAAGGATGTAGACAGCCGCCACGATGATGGTGCCCAGGGTGAGCGCGCGGGGCAGGTTCTTTTTCGCGTCGCGCAGCTCTGCGTTGATACTGGTCGCCAGAACCCAGCCCTCATAGGCGAAGGCCGTGGTGCACAATGCTACCAGCAGCGGGCTGGAGAACAGGGACTGGGTGACCTCCGCAGCCTGGACCGAGAAGTTTTCTACCGTCTGCCCGCTGATCAGGCCAACGATGATGCCACCGACCGCCATCGCCACGAGGGGAACGAGCTTGATGACCGTCGTGGAGACCTGGAACACGCCCGCCAGCTTGGGCGACAAGGCGTTGATGACGTAAATCGCCACCAGGAAAAACGCGGCAATGATCATGCACTGCGGCCCCAAAAAGCTGGGCAGCGCGCCGATACCCTCTACATAAAAGGGCTGCATATTGACCAGCACGCAGAAGTACCGCGCCGCGACCCACGCGACCACGCTGGTCATGGCGGGGTAGTAGATGGTCGAGGTGAACCAAGCCATGCCGTAGCCGTAGGCCTTGCCGCACGTCGCCTCGGAGTAGTCCACCAGGCCGTTCACGTGCTGGTACTTGGTCGCCATCACGGCGAACACATAGGCGCAGATGACCATAACGGCCGCGCCGATCGCCCACGCCAGGACGCCCTGCAGCATAAAGCCGCCGGTATCTACCAGTACGCCCTCTGCCTTAAAGAACACGCCGCTGCCGATGACGATGCCGATAACCATGGCGATCGCGGTGGGTAGCCCGTATTTTTTTGTCAGTTTACTTTCCATTCTTTCTTTATTCCTCCCAATTTGTTGCTTTTTCTTGTGCCTTTCAACACAAACTGTGAAATAATATACTATTTATTTCACAAGAAGTCAACCTGTTTTACGAAAATTATCATAATTTTTCTTCTTCTGTCATGAAGTTCCTGCAGAAAACGTAGTAATAGGACAACAGGGGAGGGTAGGGTCATGAAACTAAACGACATCAGAATCACGCAAACAAGCGGGAAAAGCAACGGGCAGGAGAGCGAGGTCTCCCCCTTTTCCGCCACGAAAAAGAAGGAGCAGCCGCGCCCGCCCGCGCATGGCGAAAGTATGTTCATCAAGATCGGGCTCTGCTTTGCCGCCGTGCTGGCCGCGCTTTTGGTGCGCACGCTGGCCGGGCCGGATCCCGAACCGGACTCCGCTCCCGTCACTTCCATTATAGAGACGGACGACGAGGAATCCCTGGGCGCGCTGCATTTTGTGGACGCGACCCAGTCGTCCGTCACGCCGGAGAAGTGGCGCGCGCCGGTGGCCTCGGGCGATATTGAGCTCATGCTCGACAACCGCATGGTGCGGTTTACGGCCACGGAATCGCTGATCCGCAACTGCTGCCCGGGCGAAGTGCTGGCCATCGGCGAGGACCCGCGTTTGGGCAAGTATGTGCGCGTAAAACACGCGAACGATGTCGAGACCATCTTCTACGGGTTCGAGGAGATCGGCGTCAAGCAAACCCAGCTTGTGCAGCCGGACGATGTGCTGGGCACCGTGCCGCTCGGCCGCAGCGTCTACATGAGCGTCCTGTCCAAAGGCGCGCCGCAGGATCCGGCGCTCTTTATCAATCTTGATTTAGAAGTGGGATAGGTAAACTACAAGGAATAAGGAATAAGGAATAAGGAATAATGATGGAGTGCTTCGCACATTTGATGGGTAGTTTGAAAATAATCAGAAAAACTGCGTCAGCAGTTTTCTCGTCCACTATTACTTATTACTTATTATCTATTACTTGACAAAAGATGCGTCTGTTCACCATCGGAAAAACTGAAATACGCTTGCATCCGGCTGTTCTTGCGCTTGTCGCGTTGCTCAGCGTGCAGGGGCGGCTGTACGCGCTGCTGCTGTGCACGCTCGCGCTGGTGATCCACGAGTGTGCGCACGCGCTGGTCGCGCGGCGGCTGGGGCTGGACGTAATGGCCCTGACCCTGCTGCCTTTCGGCGCCCAGGCGAGGCTGGAGGCCAACGCCTGCCTGCCCTCCGCCGAGGCCCTTGTTGTTATGGCGGGCCCCATTGCCAGCCTGGTGGCGGCGGGTCTCTCCCAACTCTGCGCGCGAACGATTCCTGCGGTGGCCGGTTCTATCCAAGTTTTTTCCGAATACAATCTTTTTCTCGCGCTGGTCAACCTGCTGCCCGCCTATCCGCTGGACGGCGGGCGGTTGCTGCGCTGTCTGCTTTCGCGTAGGCTTCGCCCGCGCCTGGCCGCGTCCCTCACCGCCTGGATCGGTATCGCGCTGGGCTGCCTGACGCTCGCGCTCGCGCTGTTGGGTACGCTGCTCTATTACAGCTCGCTGACCTTATATATGGTCGGCGTCTTTCTGCTGCTGGCGGCGGGCAAGGAGCTGCTGGCCCTGCCCGACGCCCAGCTCAACGCCATGCTGCGCCGCAGCGCGTCTCTGCGGCGGGGGGAGCCGGTGCGCGTGCGCTACAGCGTGGTGCACGCCGCGCTGACGGCGGGGGAGGCCATGCGCCTGCTGCGCCAGCATGACTATACGCTCCTGCGCGTGGTGGACGACCGTATGCGCGCGCTGGGCGAAATCGACGAGTCCACACTGCTGGCGGGGCTGGGCGCGCTGGGCGCGGCGGCTACGGTAGGGCAAATCTTGACCTTTGATCCGTCCTGTGATAGGATATTATTGAAATAATATGGGAGAGTAGGGTTTGCCCCCGAAACCGCAGGGGCGAACGGTATTCGCCCGCCGGACAGGACAGGAAATGATCAACGAACAACAGCTGGACAGGCTCCTCGCCAAAGTCGAAAAACCGGCCAGATATACAGGCAGCGAATGGAACGAGTACCGCAAGGAAGGCGCGTTCTTTCATGCCGCGCTTTGTTTTCCCGACGCCTATGAGATCGGTATGTCCCACCTTGGCTCCCGCATTTTGTATGAGGTGATGAACGGACAGCAAGACGTCGCCTGCGAGCGTGTATTCTGCCCCTGGCCGGATATGGAGCGGGCCCTGCGCCAAGAGGACCTGCCCCTGTTCTCGCTGGAGACGCGGCGGCCGCTGCGTGACTTCGATCTCGTCGGCTTTTCCCTGCTCTACGAAATGTGCTACACGAATGTGCTCACCATGCTGGAACTGGGCCGCATTCCCCTGCTCGCGGGCGAGCGAACCGAGGACGATCCCATCGTCATCGGCGGCGGACCCTGCTGCGTGAACCCCGAACCCATCGCGCCCTTTCTGGACGCCGTGGTGGTCGGCGACGGCGAAGAGGTCATGGTGGAGATTTTAGACGCGCTCACGCAAGCCAAGCGCGAGGGCGCAAGCAGGGCGGAACGGATTGCGCGGCTATCGCGGCTGGAGGGCCTGTATATTCCATCCGAACCGAAACGCGTCCGCAGGCGCGTGGTGGCCGACCTGGAACACGCGGCCTATCTGGAAAGACCCATCGTGCCGTTTATGGGCATTGTGCACGACCGCGTCTCACTCGAGGTCATGCGCGGCTGCACGCGCGGCTGCCGATTCTGTCAGGCAGGTTATATCTACCGTCCGGTGCGTGAGCGCAGCGCCGAAAGCCTATTAGAGCGTGGCAAACAGCTGGTGGACTGCACCGGCTATGACGAGATCTCCCTGCTGTCCCTGTCCACGGGCGACTATACCGAGCTGCGCACGCTGCTGCCCGAACTGATGGACAGCATGGCAAAGCAGCGCGTTTCGGTGGCCTTGCCCTCGCTGCGCATTGACGCGGGGCTCGGCGAAATGCTGCAAAAGATGCAGTCCGTGCGCAAGGCGGGCCTGACCTTCGCGCCCGAGGCGGGCACACAGCGGCTGCGCGACGTCATCAACAAGAATGTGACGGAAGAGGACCTGCTGCGCGCGGCGCGGGACGCGTTCGCGGCGGGCTGGACGAGCGTCAAGCTCTACTTTATGCTGGGCCTGCCGACCGAGACGGACGCGGACATTCTGGGCATCGCGGACCTGGCGGGCAAGGTGGCGCGGGCCTGGCGCGAGACCCCGCCTGCCCGGCGCGGCAAGGGCCTGCGGCTTTCTGTTTCGGTCTCGACCTTTGTGCCCAAACCCTTCACGCCCTTCCAGTGGTGCCCGCAGGACAGCCAGGAGGAGATCTGGCGCAAACAACAGTTACTGCGCAGCGCGATGAAAGGCGTGCGCGGCGTGACTCTGCACTGCCACCCGTCCAGGCTCTCCCTACTGGAGGCGGCCTTTTCACGCGGCGACCGTCGGTTGGCCGAGGTGCTGCTTGCCGCCTACCAAAACGGCGCAAGGTTTGATTCCTGGACGGAGCATTTCTCCCGCGACGCCTGGGCGAAAGCCTTTGAGACCTGCGGCCTTACGCCGGAGGAATTCGCGCTGGCGGAGCTGCCTTTGGACGCGCCCCTGCCCTGGTCGCATATCGACATCGGTGTGACGGCAGACTACCTAAAGCGGGAGCACGAACGCGCGATGGCCGCGCGGACGACCCCCGACTGCCGCGGGAACTGTCAGGGCTGCTATGGAAGAGGTGCGTCATGCGTATGATCGCCGCTTTGCGCAAGGAGAGCGCGGCCGCTTTTACCTCGCACCTGGATATCCAGCGCCTCCTGCAGCGGGCCTTCCGGCGCGCGGGGCTGCCGCTGCGTTATTCGTCGGGTTTCAACCCGCACCCGCTGCTTTCTTTTGCCACCGCGCTCGCCACGGGCCACACGAGCGACGGCGAATGGTTTGAGGCGGAGCTGGAGACGCAGCCCCCCTCTCCGAGGGGGGAGGTCGGCGCAGCCGACAGGGGGGAGTTGTCCCCCGAGGAATTTTTGGCGCGAACGAATGCGCAGCTGCCGGAGGGCCTGTCCATCTGGGGCGCGTTCGCGGCGCCTGAGGGAATGCCGAGCCTGACCAAGCTGCTGCTCTCGGCCAAGTATGTGCTGCGATTGCACACGGACGTGTCCGTCACGCAGGCGCAAGCGGAGAACGCGCTGGCCAAGCTGCTGGCGCAAGAAGAAGTTTTGGTGAGCAAGAAGACGAAGGAGGGCCAAAAGACGGTCGATATCCGGCCGGCCCTGCTGGACGTCTCCCTGCTGCACGCGGACGAAGAGGGGCTCACGCTCTCCGTCACGGGCGCGCTTACCGCCTCGGGCGGCCTGCGCGCGGAGCTGGTGGCCCAAGCCCTGCTCCCGATCCTGGGCTGCAGCGGCTGGACGCAGGTGCATCGGAACAGTCTGGTTTTTACAGCGCCTGGCCCCTGGCCCCTAGCCCCTAGCCCCTCGTAACAATGTAATTTTTATAAAGGATTCAAATAACATGAACAAAGAAATTCTGGTAGACGCGGCCGAGTTCCAAACCCGGGTCGCGGTCGTGGAGGACGGCACGCCCGTCGAGCTCTACGTCGAGCAGGAGGGCAACGAGCGCCTGGTCGGAAACATTTATCTGGGCAAGGTGCAAAACGTACTGCCCGGTATGCAGGCGGCCTTTGTCGACATCGGCCTCGAG
>WRCT01000051.1 GCA_009783775.1 Clostridiales bacterium
AAGAAAAACACCTCTCACCCATGCAAACCCCTAAATAAAACCGCCGAAGAAATTCAATTCTCCGGCAGTTTATGGACAGTACTCAAATCAGGCGCCTTAATCAGTGGTTCCCATTGCGAGGAGAACGCAGAAAACGTGTAGCAGAGGCAACACGACGAGGCAATCCAGTAAACCAAGAAACATTCTGATTTGAAAGGAGGGTAAAGCCATGCGGCAGTTGGGTAAAGCGTTAAAGGGCGCCTATCTGGGCCTTATGCTTTTGTTTCTGTATGCGCCCATTATTCTGCTGATCGTTTTTTCGTTCAACAGCAGCAAGACGCCGGGCAACTGGGTGGGCTTTACCCTGCGCTGGTACGGCGAGCTCGTTTCCAACCGCGCCATCACGGACGCGATCTGGGTCACGCTTTCTATCGCGGTGATTTCGAGTTTGGTCGCGACTGTGCTGGGCACGGCCGCCGCGATCGGGATCCATTCCATGAAAAAGCGCAGCCGCCTGATCGTGGAGAACGTGAGCCAGCTGCCCATTATGAATCCCGACCTGGTCACGGGCATTTCGCTGGCGCTGCTCTTTCTGGCGGTCGGCCTGCGGGGCGGTTATATCCGGCTTTTGATCGCGCACATCACCTTTAACATTCCCTATGTGCTCTTCTCCGTGCTGCCGCGCCTGCGGCAGAGCAGCAATTCGCTCTATGAGGCCGCGCTGGACCTGGGCTGTACGCCCGGCCAGGCGCTGTGGAAGGTGATCGTGCCCGATATCTGGCCCAGCATTCTCTCGGGTTTTATCCTGGCCTTTACGCTTTCGCTCGATGATTTTGTCATCAGCTTTTTCGCGGGCAACGGGATCGACAACCTGTCCATGTATATCTTCTCCAGCGCGAAACACGGCGTCAACCCCGCCCTCTCGACGATCATCTTTGTGCCCGTCGTGACCCTGCTTTTGATTGTCAACCTGCGCAGCATAAAAAAAGAACGCGAGGAAGAAAAACACGCACTGAAAACAAAACGGAAAATATGATATAATAAGAAAAAACTGCGGGGCAGTTTTATCCTCAATTGTAGTTTGTAGTTTGTACATTGTAGTTTGAAAGGAGAAACTCGCATGACAGGAAAAGAACGCGCCGCCTTCCGCAAGGAGGCCGCCACACTCAAGGCCATTATTCAAATCGGCAAGGAGAACGTCACGCCGAACCTAATCCAAACCGTGGACGCGGCCTTGAAAAAGCGCGGGCTGATCAAGCTGTCCGTGCTGGAAAGCAGCGAACTATCCGCAGGAGAAGCGGCCGAGCAACTGGCCGCCGCCACGGGCGCGGACATCATTCAGTGTATTGGTAGGAAGTTGGTGCTGTATAGGGCGCCGGAGGAGGACCCAAAGTAGAAGGAAGGATTAGAAATGAGGGGGGAGGAGTGAGGAATGAAGGAAAAAATTGCTCTGACCTGCCTCACTAACTCTGCGGATTTGGCGGGGACCCCGGCACAGTTTCAACATTAGATCTGTCCACTAACCGCCTTTTCCCATGACGTCATTGCGGACTTGATCCGCAATCCCTCACGATTTGAGATTGCGGCTCGGGGGCCGCAATGACGGTTAATGGACGGGTCTATTATATTCTCAAGCAACGCACCATTCCTGCGAAACACACCTTCATTCCTCATCGCTCATTCCTCATACCTAACTCGTGAAAGGATTTGCCATGCTAACCATCAACCATCTATCAAAATCCTACAACAAAAAAGTCTTCGCCGTAAAGGACCTGTCCCTGCACGTCGAGGCGGGCGATATCTTCGGCTTTATCGGCCAGAACGGCGCGGGCAAGACGACCACCCTGCGCTGTGCGGCGGGCATACTGGACTTTGACGAGGGCGAGATCCTGGTCGACGGTCACTCCATCGCCCGCGCGCCCCTGGCCGCCAAGCGCGTCATGCGCTATATTCCCGACAACCCCGACCTTTACGAGCACCTGACGGGAATCAAACACCTCAACTTCTTCGCCGACATCTACGGCCTGGACGCCGAGACGCGCACCGAACGCATTCGCCGCTATGCCGACGCCTTTGAGATCACGGACCGGTTGGGCGACCCGATCGCCGCCATGTCGCACGGCATGAAACAAAAGATCGCGCTCATCGGCGCGCTCATCGGCGCGCCCAAGCTGCTGCTGCTCGACGAGCCCTTTGTCGGCCTGGACCCCAAGGCCACCTTCACGGTCAAGAATATCATGAAGGAGATGACGCAGGACGGCGCGGCCATTCTCTTTTCCACGCATATCCTCGAAGTGGCGCAAAAACTCTGCAGCAAAGTCGCGATCATCAAGGACGGCAAACTGATCGCCGCGGGCGCAATGGACGAGGTGCGGGGCGACAGTTCGCTGGAAACGACGTTTTTGGAACTGACGGAGTAATGTACAAACTACAAACTACAAACTACAATGGAGGAAGAAAACCCTTGCAGGTTTTCCTTTGAATGGGGCCCACTGATTAAATCGTGAGGGGGAATAGCCAGCCTGCCAAAAGCTCCTAAGTTGGGGCCATTCTGATAGCCAATCTACCCGGCGAACGATTTAATCAGGGGTTCCAATGACAAGATTGAAAAACCCATCTAATCGTGCCGAAGGCACTCCTCAATTGTAGTTTGTAGTTTGTACATTGTAGTTTTCCGAAAGATCGAGGTAATTTATGAAAACCTTCTTACTATTAACAAAAATCCAACTCTCCTCCCTGTTCAGCACGAGCATGGCGCGGTACAGCGCGGACGCGGGCGTCAAAAAACGGGCGCGCACGCGGCGGATCCTCTTTGTCGTGATGGGCTTGACCGCCCTTATCATGTCCGCGAGCTACAGTTTTTTGATCGCGATGTCATTAGAACCCCTGGGCCAACTGTATCTTCTGCCCGCGATGATGGCGCTGGCGGTATCGCTGCTTTCCTTTATCTCCGCGCTTTCGCGCGCGCGCACCGTGCTCTTCGGCGCGGCGGACTACGATATGCTCATGAGCCTGCCGCTAAAGCGCAGCGCCATCGTGGCCTCGCGGCTGTTCTCCTTTTACAGCTTTGAGCTGCTCTTTGCTGTTCTCCTTATGCTGCCCTGCGGCCTGATCTACGCGCTCTACGCGGCGCCGGACTGGTCGTTTTATGTTCTGTTTCTGCTTTGCCTGCCGCTGATTCCACTAATCCCCGCCGCGATCGGCGGGGTGTTCGGCACGCTGGTTGCGGCGCTTTTCGCGCGCTCGCGCCTGCGCAACCTGTTCAATACGGTTGTGCTCATGACGCTGGTCATCGGCCTGTTCGCCGCGTCCATGTTCTCCTACACCTGGATCGAAAACCTGGGCGAGCTGGCGGGCGGCTTGATGGGCAATGTCAGCCCTGTTTATCCCTTTGCCGCCTGGTTTGCGCAAGGCGTGTGCCTGGGCGACTTCGGCGCGCTTTTTGCCTTTGCCCTGTCCTCACTGGCCGCCGCCGCGCTGTTCTGCGCGCTCGCGGGCCTGGGGTTCAAGCGGTTCAACTCCCTGCTGTCCGCGTCCTACAGCGCGGGCCGCTATCAGCTCAAGCGGCAACGTGCCGGAAGTCAACTTGCGGCCATGTACCGCAAGGAGTGGCGGCGTTACGCATCCATTCCCATCTATGTGATGAACACGATGTTCGGCAATATCATTCTGGTGCTGGGCGCGGCCGTCGCGGTCTTTGGCTTTCGCGATACCGTGCTGGGCTTTGTAAAAGATTACAACCTCTCCGCTCTGCTGGGCCCCGCGCTGGCGCTGGCCATGGGCTGGTTCTCCGGCCTGGGCGTAACGACCACCGCCTCGGTCTCCATCGAGGGCAAGACGCTTTGGATCTCCAAGCAGCTGCCCGTGCCCGCAACCACCTGGCTGGCCGCCAAAATGCTGGTGAGTTTTACGGTGTCCGTGCCCGCGACCCTGGTCTCGGCTCTGCTTTTGACCTTTGGCCTGCGCCTGTCCGCCGCCGACGCGCTGCTGCTTGTCTTCGTGCCGCTGGCCGCGATCTTTTCTTTCTCCGTGTTCGGGCTGTGGCTCAACCTCAAAAACCACAAGTTCGACTGGAAACACGAGACCGAAGTGGTCAAGCAGGGCACGCCGATTATGGTCATCGCCCTGGGCTCCATGCTGCTCTTTGGCCTGCTGGCCGCCGCCGTCTTTCTCCTGCCCTCGTTCTGGACATTGATGGGCTGCGCGCTGCTTCTGCTGATCCCCGCGCTCTTCCTCTGGCGTTACCTGACCCGCAACGGCGAACGGCTGCGCCTGCGGCTGTAGGGGCGAACTGTGTTCGCCCGCCGATTACAGGTCACAAGTTACAAGATACAAGACCGTTCACGCGGTTAAGAAGAAAATCCCGCCGCAGCGATTCGCGTGTTTTCGCGTATTTCGCGGTTAACAAAATCCCCGCGTGAGCGGTTCACCAATCGGCGACACGGCAACCAATTTGCAAAAGCTATGTGAATTATAAAAGAATTCTGAAATCCCCCCGTGACAGACGCGGGAAAGTCTGATAAGATATACTAAACAGTGGGACGTCGAGGGCGCCGTCCCCTACTGTCAACTGTCCCCTGTCCACTGTCAACTGTCCAGGAGGCCCCGTGTCCGCATTCTCCGACATCTTAAATACCCTCGGCAGCGGCCTGATGCACTATCGGGTGATTTGGGATACCCTGGATATACTGATCATCGCCTATTTGCTTTACCGGCTGATCGTCTGGACGCGTGAGACGCGCGCCTTCGAGGTCTTAAAGGGCATTGGCCTGCTCTTTGTCTGTTCGGTGATCGCTCAGCTTTTGCAGCTGCAAACGCTCAACTGGCTTTTGGACTCCATCGTCCGCTCCGGCTCGGTTATCATCATTTTGTTCATCCTGTTCACGCCGGAGATCCGGCGCGTATTGGAATCGCTGGGCCGCAGCGGCAAGCGTCTGGGCAAGGCCCTCACCGACGTGGGCGGCATTCGCGCGGAGGAACTGGTGCGCGAGCTGCGCATGGCGTTGCAGAATATGGCGCGGCGGCACGTGGGCGCGCTCTTGGTATTCGAGCAGCGCACGGGCCTGGAGGACCTCATCGCGACCGGCACGCGTATCGACGGTCTGCTCTCCGACGCGCTGCTGGAGAATATCTTCGAACCCAACACGCCCCTGCACGACGGCGCGGTCATCGTGCGCGGCGAAACGATTGCCGCCGCGGGTTGCTTTTTGCCCCTGAGCGACGATCTGGAGCTCTCCCGCGAATTGGGCACGCGCCATCGCGCGGCGGTGGGTGTCTCCACCGTGTCGGACGCGCTGGTGTTCGTGGTCTCCGAGGAGACGGGCGCCATCTCATTGGCGCGCGACGGCAAGCTGATCCGCTACCTGGACGAACAGGCCCTCACCGACGCGCTGCAAAGCCTCTTTGCCCGCCGCGGTCCGGCCTTCTCCTGGTCCTGGAAGAGGAGGGATAAAGACCCTCTTGGGAATTAGGTTTCGTCGGACTTGCGAGATGATTTTTTTGAATGCAAGGAACCGGCGACGACGCATACCGGAGGGGGTCTGCTAGGAGTCGGTGACACAGCAGTCCGGAAAAACAGCCGCAAAGACGGCGAAAGATAATGACCAAGGGGGTCTAAATTATGGAAAATAACGGCAAGCATTTGCTTGAGAAAATAGGCAACTCCTTCAAGGGCGCGCTGCAAAAAAACTGGGTGCTCATGGTGATGTCCCTGGTCATCGGTATGCTGCTTTGGGGTTATGTGCTGGCCTATCTCAATCCGGTCCGCCTAAAGCGCGTGCCGGGCGTAATCATTTCGCTCGAGGGCATAAGCGACCTACAGGCGCGCAACCTGATCGTGGTCAACCCCGACCTGGGCAAGGCGACCGTGACGGTCAGCGCGGAGATCACCAAACACGCGGAGATCGACGCGACGCGCGTCAGCTGCGTGGCGAACGTGAACAAGATCACGGCGGCGGGCGTCTATAACCTGCCGCTTGACGTGCGCGTCCAGTCCGACCTCGGCACGGCGGCCTCCTGGTCGCCCGAGACCGTGCGGGTCGAGGTGGACCGTTTGATCACCAAGGCCGTGCCCGTGCAGCTGGCCTTCGAGGGCGAACTGCCGGAGGGCTACAGTATCTCGCGCGAGTCGGTGGAGCCGTCCCTGCTTACGTTAGAGGGCGCGGCCCGTTATATCGAACCCGCGTTCCGCGCGATCGCCACAGTGGACCTGACCGACCTGACCCATGATTTTGACGCGGCGGTGACCGTGGTCTGCTACGACCGTGAGGGCAACGAGCTGACCGTTATCACAAGAACGGGACAGGAACCCAGCGTCATCGTGCGCCTGGGCATCACCGCGCATCGGGAGCTGCCCGTCCGGCTCGATATGACGCCGCCCAACGAAGTCTACTATGAGACGAACTATACGCTCTCGCTGCCGACCGTGACGGTCTGGGGCGACGCGAATGTGCTGTGGGGCCTGGACGCCATCTATACCGAACACGTGGAGATCACGCCCGATATCTGGGGCACGACCTTTGAGATCGCGCTGGTCATTCCGCAGGACGTCACGCTCAAAACGGGCACGCCCAGAATTGTCAAGACGACCGTAACGGTAGAAGAGCGGATCTATGAAAAGACCTTTACCGTGCCGATCAAAGTCGAAAACCTCCCGCGCGGCCTGACCATCGCGGACCCGAACGGGCTAAACGGCATGGTCGAGGTAACGGTCAGCGGCACGAAAACCCTGCTCGATGAACTGACCGCGGCAGACGTCCTGGCCGTCATTGACCTCACCGGCCTGCGCGCGGGCACGCATACCATCGTCTTCACGCCCCGTATCGACCGCAGGGGCTTTGAAGAACTGATCCTCGTCGCCTCGCCGGAGAAGATTACCTTAACGCTGAGATAACGCGCAGGGGCGAGCCAACGCAACCGTAGGGGCGAACTGTGTTCGCCCGCCAAGCCAACGCACCGTAGGGGCGCGCATTGCGCGTCCGCTTCGTTTAAGGGGAACCCGTGGAAATCAAAATCATAAAAGAAGATAAAAAGCAATTCCTGGACCTGCTTTTGCTTGCCGACGAGCAGGAATCCATGATAGACAAATACCTCGCGCGCGGCGATTTGTTTGCCCTGTATGACAACGGGCTAAAAAGCGTATGCGTCGTCACGGGCGAAAGCGCCGGCGTCTGCGAGCTGAAAAATATAGCGACTTACGAAAAGTGGCACGGTTTAGGCTACGCCAGCCGGCTCATACAGTATATCTCAGCCTACTGCAAAGACAAATACAAAACCATGCTTGTCGGCACGGGCGAGATCCCGTGGATCCTGCGGTTTTATGAAAAGAACGGCTTTGCCCTTTCCCACAGGATCCCCAACTTTTTCACCGACAACTACGACCGCCCCCTATTTGAAAACGGGGTGCAGCTGGTGGATATGGTTTATCTGAAAAAAGAGCTGTAGAGAGAGGAGGAGAGATTGAGAGACACAGAAATGTCCCCTGTCTTGGAGTCACCTGTCTTGGATTGTTAATGAACGGCGCGGGCGGCAACACAAGGGCATAAGAAAACGGCAATCCGCGAGGACTGCCGCTGCCATTCTGTTACTTCAGTTTCATTCTGCTTTTGTGTAATAGAAACTGACAGCATTGGTGACTTTATCATCTTTATCTTTTAAGGAGTATGTAACCATCAATTTGTTTTCATTTGTAATGTAATAATGCACACCTAGTTTTCCAAATCGACCATAAGCAACCATTCCCGCATAGCCAAGAAATCGTCTTCCATCTTCTAGCGTGATGATGTCATTCTCTCTGTCGATAGAACCCCATCGCATAGAAATGTTTTCCATAAATTCATACAAAACAGATGCCAAATCAGTAGCACCTTCTTGTCTAATACGATAGGCAATAAGTGCATTGGTCGTAAAAGCAACCCTTACATAACCGTTGTTTATCTCAACATCAAGTAAGTATTTTGAATAAAGAGCTGTCATTTGTGTTCCATCATTTGCTATTGCTGTTTGTTCATCTAAATTCCAAACGCCTGTAAGTCCAATAAAAGGCTCTAACTTGGCTATGCGCTCGGAAACATTCTCATAGGTTTCGGGCAATTTCTTATATTCCTCATATGCTAGTTCAATCGCATTATTTTCTTCATGGGAAATAGCATTAGCATATATTCGCTTGTATTCTTCCTCTGCTTTTAAGTTGCCGAGTTCTTCATTAGCGGCTACTAAGATAGAATAGTTTTCAACCTGTCCTTTTTGCTTGTCAGTCAATGTATCATAATACCCTTGTGCGGCATTGATACTTATTTCGTTTTCTAGGGACACTTCCCCGATCGCGGCTATCAATTCCTCTGCTTTGGCTACTTCTTTATCCTTGCCGCAACCGACAAGCATAGCAGCCAATAGCAAGACTACCATTAAAATTATAAGTGCTTTCTTCATTTTCTTTTTCTCCAATCTATTATTCTATTTCACAATAACATATCCGCTTGCACTCTTTGTGTAAGCACGTATTTGGGGAAAGCTAACCGATCCGCTAAGTTGAGGCCTTGTTTCAAAAGTCAATTTATATGTTTTGCTTGTTGTTCCATCAAAAGGAATAATAATCCTTTCAACCTTTTTTTGGGACATAATTGAGACCTCTTCCCAATCCTCAACTTTATATACAACCCCGGAAGCCCACGTTTCCAATTCTACTGTTACGCTGGCGTCTTCAAAAGAACAGTCTTTTCTCTTAATTAAATTGACAGTCAGCGTTGCTGAAGGCTTAAGGTAGGTGTGTCCTAAAAGCGTTGTTTCTTCAATATTTTCATCGCTAATTTCACATTCTATGGTTAAATATTCTGAAAAGTTTTCTTGTGTTAAAGGAATCTTAGTGGTTTCTTCCTTGATAGTTTCTTCTTTTTCCCCTGTTTCATCATTACCCGAGCACCCAACAAGTGAACCCACCAATAGCAATGCCGCCATTAAGCATATAAGTATTTTCTTCATCCTCATTTCCTCCTAAGTTTAATTGAACAGTCAAATTCGCCGTTCTTTATTTGCACTTCTTAGATAATAACATAACTCCTCTTGCTTGTATACATTATGTGTACAAATTTGTACGCTTATTTTGAAGGGCAACTTGTGTACGATAAAAAGAAGGGATTATTATGGATAAGTTAAAGATAAAAACTGACAACAAAAATAGTGATACCGTTACCCGCACCATAAGGATTAGCGGGACTACTTTTGACACGATAAATAGACTTGCGGAAACTAATAATATTAGTTTTAATAGTGTTATTAACCAGATTATTGAATATGGATTAGAGAACCTGGAAGAAGGTGTAAACACTATTGAAACTGAATAATAACTGCATCGGGCGGCAATCGGCCTGTGGTATAATGTGCTAGGGGGGGACAGGGGGACGGGGTAACAGTCTGACGGTTCTCCTGTTTCACGCTCTTTTCGCAATTCCCTTGTGTCAGTCTGACGTTTCTATTGTCACTCATAATTTTAGCGCCACCCCTCTATCCTGCCCTCTCAAACTCATATCCCCAGTTTCACAAAATCATCTTCGACGGTTTTTCTGAGCGCTCTCAACTTTTCGGCGTTGGCCGTCGGGTCTTTGGCGAGGTTTTCATAACAGTGTCAGGGGGACGGTTCTGTTGACAACGCCTCGGGAGTGTGATATTATGTTCCCGAGGTGATTTTTTATGCCAAGAGCAGCAAGGTGTCAAGGGGTGTCAAGGGGACGGGGGGTGTCAAGGGGACGGTTCTGTTGACAACGCCTCGGGAGTGTGATATTATGCTCCCGAGGTGATTTTATATGCCAAGAGCAGCAAGACAAAAGAGCGAGAGCGGCGTCTACCATGTATTGCTCCGCGGAATCGGGCAGCAGAATATCTTTGAGGACGATGAAGACCGAAATCGTTTTATCGCAACGCTGGCCCGCTATAAAAAAGAACATGAATTTGAGATTCAAGCCTATTGCCTGATGGGCAATCATGTGCATCTCTTGATGAGGGACCCTAGTCAGCAACTCGACCTGATTATGAAGAAGATCGCGTGCAGCTACGCCTGGTATTTCAACTGGAAATACGAGCGTGTCGGGCACCTTTTCCAGGATCGGTTCAAAAGTGAGCCGGTGGAAGATGACCGTTACTATTTGACCGTATTGCGATATATCCATCAGAACCCTCATAAAGCGGGTGTTGCCGCCACAGATAATTACAAGTGGAGCAGCTACAACGAGTATGTGGACAAAATGCAAATCGCAGACACGGATTTCGCGCTGAAACTTTTGGGTGGAAGGGAGATATTCATCTCTTTCATGCGAGAAGATGAAAACACACAATGCTTGGATACAAGCGAACGCACAAGGATAACCGACGAGCGGGCGATTGAGATTATCAAGAAAACGGCAAAG
>WRCT01000052.1 GCA_009783775.1 Clostridiales bacterium
ACGTCTTCCAGACCGCGCCCAATCTAAACATCCGCGCCAATTCCGACGCTCTGGAATCCCTGCTCCCCTACAACGCGCCCGGGCATTGTCACGTTATTTAATATTTGTATTTGACGCTTACCCCGATTTTCGAGGGGTAAGGCATTTGTACCTGTTCCCGCGTTTTGCAGAGTTAAAGCGTTACAACACAGCAAAATCATTCTTTCTTCGCCCTGCTCTTGTACACATTGTATTGATTCTTGCACCTTGGTGAGCAAAATGCAGCGTTGGGGTGGGTGGAGATGAACGCCTTTTGACAATGACGGCAGGCGCGGAGCGGGTTGGCTTCGTCGGTCAGCATATATGGGGCATACTGTCAACTTCCGTACCACAAAGGAATCCTATAAGGACAAGCGGCAGACACCAAACCCACAATCGGATTGGCTGGTTTTCGAGAACACCCATGAAGCCATCATAGACCCCGAAACATGGCAGACCGCGCAGCGGTGCAGAACGGTCAAGCGTCGCACGGATACCATAGGCGAATCCAATCCGCTGACAGGGATACTCTATTGCTCAGATTGTGGACGGCGGCTTTTCAACCATAGGGCACGGGCAAGGGAACGGGTGAAGCCGAACGGCAACATTGTCCATCTATCGGCACGGGATGAATACGTTTGTCAATGCTACTTCAATCCCGGCGCGGCGGTGCCAGACTGCTCCATGCATTTCATTATGAGCAAAACAGCCAACGCCCTGATACTGGAAGCGATACAGCGGACAACAGAATTTGCCCGCAATAATGAAGCGGAGTTTGTAGGGCAGGGTATCAAATTCCAAACACTTTAGCGATTCAAGCCACCTCGGATGTAAGCGATATTGATTGTTCAGACTTTCGTGACATGTTACTGAAAAGGCTGACCATTTTTTCCGACAACTCTATATATGATTTGGCAGTACGTTCTTCTTGTACCTTGGAAGATGATTATACCAATAGTATGGCAGGGCATTTCGAATCTTTTCTCGGTTTAATGTCTGTCAATGATATTTTGATGAACATCAAAAAAGTAATTGCTGGATTGCAAAAAACTACTGATAAAGATGGCAAAATGGGAATTGTCATTCAAAACAGAATCAACGCAGATTTCTCAGGTGTATTATTTACATCTGACCCATTTTCATATAGTAGCACTACAATTATCCAAGAAGTATTCGATCCACTGTATACCGGAGTTGTTCAAAGAATATCGGAAGGTTATATAAAGGTTATATAATAGAAATCACGAAAGGACATTTTTTAACAAAAGGAACCGTTCCTACCTCTCAATATATTGTGTCAAGAGATGGGCTGGTATTAGAGCGTACCGAGGTATATCAGCAAACTTGGTTGAAAATTATTGAAGGTCATGTTGTGCATTGCATTTGCAATAATGGTGAAGATGGATTAGTTTCTCTCTGCGACAGTGATGTAAGACTTATTATTGATTACTTTAGGCCTGTTCTGCAAACAGATTCAAATGTTGTGGAATTCGGCCTTCTGGAACAGCAGAATCATTCGCTCAAACCGTATTTGATTGATTTCGTTGATGACAATTCGCCCATCGACATTACTCGCCTAGACATAAAAAGCGGGATAATATCTTATGGTAGCGTGACAGGGGAAGCAGTTATCGTAAAGGATTTGAGTGCTGATTCTCTCAATGAGCATTTCCATAATCTATCCGATAGCGCCATGAGATCAGACGATAAAGTCGTGTTTTTTGCCAAAAATCCCGAACTCGCTTTACTGGGTCTTCTTGACAAATACAATCCTCATTGTATTGGATTTGTATTTCAAGACTGTGCTATCGGCGCACATTTAGCAGTTGTCCTCCGCGAAAGAGGTATACCTGCGATAAAAACAAAAACATCTTTTTTTGCAACACCCCCCGCCGGCATTTATACAATAGATGCTAAAACACCTAGCTTATCACCGAAGGAGAGATTAATCTATGAGCAAAATTAACCTTGTAACATCATATCCGAATCCTGATACTGATGGAGTCGCCTGCTCAATTGCAATGGCCAGATTATTATCAACGGAAAGCGAAAAATGGTTTGCCGCTATTCTAGGCTCAATAGGGGATGAAACAGCTTTCATCTTAAAACAACTAGGAATACAACCGCCGGAAGCGATAACATCATATGATGAAGTTGCGAAGATTATGTTGGTAGATACTCATCATAAGGTGCAGTTGCCTCTTAGCTTTCCGTTTGAAAAGGTGACAACCATTATTGATCATCATCCAAATGGTGATGGTGATGCCTTTCCGCTTGCTCATATTGTAAATGAGAAAGTTGGTGCAGCGGCAAGTATCGTCGCTAAAATGTACTTTGATAAACAAATAAAAGATGCAACAATGCTATCCTTGCTGGGTTTTGCCATTCTATCGAACACTCTAAATTTCTCTGCGCCATCAACTTCGGATTTTGATAAAGATATTTTCAAGCAAATCTCAGCCAATTATCCTATTTCCAATGCGGTGATAGACGGAATGTTTGAACAGCGGAGTCTGATTTTAAGAAAAGATATGTACGCCGCACTATCTGCGGATTTTAAAGTATTTGACACAAAGTTGGGCAAAGTGGGCATATCTCAGATTGAAGCATATAATCTTGAATCTTTAATTGATATTAAAAAATCAGTAGCAGCATTAAAACAGATTGCCAATGAAAAAGAATTGAATTTATGTCTGTTTAATGGTGTAGATATCAAATCAAAATGTAGCCTTGTGCTTGCGGCTAACAATGCCTCTAAGAAGTTGGTGTGTTCCATATTCAAGCTGGAAAAGTATACCGAGCCGCAAATGTTTGATAGAATTCTGTTAAGAAAAACTGATTATATTCCACCGCTTAATATGTAGTAAATAAATTTTGGACAAACCCCCTTGACAATACTTATCCCACGAAAGGCACAAAAGGACACGAAAAGACGGGCGATTGATAATCGCCCCTACGCGGGCGGCGGGGATTTCGAAAAGTGACAGGGGGACGGCTTCTGTTGACATGGGTGTCAGAGTGTCAACACGAACTGTCCCCTCTGTCACGGCTGGACGGGGATTCGTATGGTTCGCGGTTTGTCAATCCTCCGGCGCTTCGCGCCACCTCCTCACACCATCCCACCCAATTTGCGAATTGGGCGGGAACCCTGGCAAAAGGAGGCTCTTCACGCGTGAGCGTTTCTGTCCACTGCCCACTGCCATGCGGGCGATTGATAATCGCCCCTACGCGTGCCCACTGTAAAGAGAATTTGTAGAATTTGTGGTTTTTGCTTGAGCCCACGGGCGATCTGTGTTATACTTTCGATATATTGGCTTTTGCGGCAAGAGCCGCCGGAGCACAGGGTATCAGGACATAGGAGGATTATTATGAAAACGACATGGCAAAGAGGATTGCTCAAGAATGTGACGGCGCTGCTGCTCGCTATCGCGCTGCTGTTCGGCGCGGGGCTGGCGGGGTTGATCCCCACGGCGGAAGCGGCGGGCCCGCCCTATTATTACAGCATTCATATCTATGATTGGGAGGGCGATGCCAGCCAGCAGCCGGAGATCCATTACTATAACGGCTGGGCGACGCACGGCGCGCGCTATTCGTTGGCCTTCTCTCCCTATGCCAAGGGCGCCTGGCGCGTCGCGCGTTTCAGCAGCAACGATGCCAAACTGGACCTGTATCTGAAATGGGCGGGTGCCGACCGGACGGCCTATGGCTGGAATATCCAAACCAATCCATGCGGCAGATTCGTGCTCACCCCCGAATACCCGAACGTGTATATCTTCGCGGGCGGTCCGTCGGGTCCCGATGAGTGCACCTATTCCACCGTCTATGTCACGCCGAATGAAAACGGCAGCGCGGTGGTCAGCGTCGTCTCCTATCCCGACCAGAACCTTGCCATCGCGGGCGAGCGGATCGGCTGGGATCCCATTCCCCTTTCCGGAACCGCCCTGGACGCCGCGCTGATTCCGGACGGCGATACCGCCGGCACGCGGCAGCTCTTCAGCTATACCATGAGCAACGTCGGGTCGGCGGGCGTCTATCCCGACGAGTTCAAGATCCTTCGCCAAAAGCAGGAACCGGAGGCGCCTTGGCGCTGGTATCCGGACGGCATGAAAAACGCCGCGACCATCGCCATCCCGGGCATGGCGATTCAGGGTCCCGCCGCGTTCGGGCGGGTCGGCTCGCACCAGTTTACCGTATCCTCCATTCGTCCCAACGGCGCGGAGGAATCCGTCACCGCCACCTGGAGCGTAAAGGCGCCGGTTCCGGCGGGCGTGAGCATCAACTCTGCCACAGGCCTGTTGACCACAACCTCGGCCACCCCCGAGGGGCCGGTCACCCTCATCGCCACCATTGGCGGCACGCCCTACGAGCGCACCTTCTATTACATGGGCGAGAACGCCTACCTTTTGAAACTGCATTATTATCAATATGTGGAAAACGGACGCAACTATAACGACTGGAACGTTTGGATCTGGGGCCAGACCCCTGCGGCGCCCAGCGGCGCGTATTACTTCGACAACGGCAACACACCCAACAGCGAGGGCTGGGTTACCTTAACCGCCGCCTTCTCCGGCAGCCTTTATGACGAGCTGGGCATCATTGTCCGCAAGGGCGACTGGGTTGAGAGAAGCAACACCAAGAATATGTATCTGAGCCTCTCACAGACGCCGGTGAACAGCAACGGCGAAACGGAGGTTTGGTTCCTCGACGGGGAGAACGTGCTCTACACGTCCAAGCCCTCCACGGCCTGCAAGCTCACTGCGGCGGTGGCGGACGCGCCCCGCTCGGTGATCGCGTCGCTGAACTTCCTGCCCAGCGGCCTCAACCTTACGCAGTTTTCGCTCTATGACGTGACCGACGGCGCAGATACACAGATAAGTACGCTCCGCGCGGTTTCGGGCAAGACGATTACAATGGCCACAACGGCCGACCTGGCGCCCAACAGGCTGTATGAGGTCCGGTATAGCCTCAACGCCCAAGGCAGCTGCTATGTCACCATGCGCAATATACTGGGCGGCACGGCCTATCGGGTCACGGACACCGATTTGGGTCTGACCTGGTCCGCAGGCAGCAGCCAGTTCAAGGTTTGGGCGCCCACCGCCGCAAAAGTGGAGCTGGCCATCTACAACAGCCTGAACCAGTGGCCGGGCATAAAGAGCAGCACCCCAGGCGACTATGAGGGGCTCAGCAAGGTCTTCCGGGTCAAACCGGAGAAGCTGAGCGCACCCGACAACACCTATGCCATGACGCGGAGTTCGAACGGGCTGTGGTCCTATACCCTAACCGGCAACCACGCGGGCAAGTTCTATATGTTCAAGGTCACCCATGCCGACGGCACGGTGGACTACGCGATCGACCCCTATGTCAAGGCGACCTCGGCCAACGGCCAGATGGGCGCGATCATCGACACGACCGCCACGGGCACGGCAAAGGGATTGGCCGCCGGTTCCTATACCACCAACAGCAACACCGACCATGTGCTCTACGAGCTGCACGTGCGTGACTTTACGATCCACCCCAGCTCGGGTATCTCCGACGCGAACAAGGGCAAGTACCTGGGCTTTACCGAGCGCGGCACGACCGTGAACGGCGTGCCCGGCGCGCCCGCCACGGGCCTGGATCACCTGATCGAGCTGGGCGTGACGACCGTGCACCTGCTGCCGATTTACGATTACGGCTCCGTCAACGAGTTGGCCGCCAATAACTACGATGACGCGAACGCGTTCAACTGGGGTTATGACCCGCAGAACTACAACACGCCCGAGGGCAGCTATTCCTCTGACGCCACAAACCCCTCCGCGCGTATCGCGGAGCTTAAGGCCTTAGTCAGCGCGCTGCACGACGCGGGCATCCGCGTGGTCATGGACGTGGTTTACAACCATACGTTCAGCATTGAGGACGGCCCCTTTGACAAGATGGTCCCGGGCTACTACTATCGCACCTGGCCCGCCGGCAACTTCTCCGACGGCTCGGGCTGCGGCAACGAGGTCGCCAGCGAACGGTACATGGTGCGCAAGTACATCATCGACTCCCTGCTCTACTGGCAGAGCGAGTTCGGGTTCGACGGTTTCCGCTTTGACTTGATGGCCTTGATCGACGAACAAACCATGTACGACGCGGTGGCCGCGCTGAAAGTCAAGGACCCCAACGTCATCATCTACGGCGAACCCTGGGCGGCGGACAGCACCCCGTTGAAGGACCATCCGACCGCGAAGGAAACGCTGCGCGGCTCGCAGATGAATCGGGGCTTTGCCTACTTTAACGACGACACCCGCGAGAAGATCAAGGGCGGAAACGACGATGCCAGCAAGGGTTTTGTCACCGGCGCGGCCGACCGCTGGCTGGGCATTGCCGCCGCTGTCAAGGCGGAGGGCTGGCACGGCACCTCATTCAACCATGTCGCCAACGCCTCCGAAACCATCAGCTACGCGGGCGCGCACGACAACCTGGTGCTCTGGGATAAGGTGCAGTTCGCGCACGGCACGAACATCGACGCGCCCGGTTATAAGACAGCTCCCCACGGCGGCAGTTTCTTTGCGCAGGCAAAAGCCAGCAGTATGCTGGCCAACGGCATTGTGCTGACCACGCAGGGCATTCCCTTCTTCCACGCGGGCGACGAGATCCTGCGTTCCAAGCGGGGCAATCACAACAGCTACAACGCCAGCGACTTTGTCAACGCGATCGTCTGGGAGCAAAAGGAAACCTACGCCGACGTGTTTGCCTATTACCAAGGCTTGATCCAGCTGCGCAAAACGCACCCTGCCTTCAGGCAGAATGTCAACCCGACCACCGTTACCTCCCTTGTAAACGTCTATGAGGAGACGGGCGCGACGCTGCACCTGTTCGCTTACCGTTTGAACGGCGCCCTTGCCGGAGACAGCTGGAACAATATCTATGTGGCCTACAACGGCGGCGGCGCACCGCAGAGCATGAACTTCGGCAACACCACCACGCTCAATATCGTGGTGAACGCCACGCAGGCGGGCACGGCCAAGCTCGGCGAGATTGCGGCCGGCGCGAGCTATACTCTGCCGGGTTACTCCATGGTGGTGGCCTACGACACGGGCATCACGCCCGCCGCGCCCTATGTCACCGTGACCTCTTCGGGCCTGGATAACTTGAAAGTGGGCCAGCCCGTCACGGGCAGCGTGGTCTATACGCTGCATGACGACACCTACAAGGCCTCGATCACCTCGGCCAACTTCAACGTATCCGGCCTGCCGGCGGGACTGACCGCAGGCGCGGCGGTGCGCACGAGCGATACGGTGGTGACCGTGCCGATCACGGGCACGCCGACCACAACGAATACAAACACGGTGAAACTCACCCTCCCGTCCATGATCCCCGTCGCCAATCTCTCCGCCGCCGTCGCCAACGCGCCGGTCTCCGGCGGGGTAGTCGTCGGTCCTGTGTCCGCTGCCACAGTCATCACGAGCGCGGCAGTCAACGTCGTTGCGCCCATGACGGGTGAGACGCCGAACACGACCGCCACCCCCGCGGCGGGCAGCAACTTCACGGCGGGGCCCGTGACCTGGTCCCCGAGCGGCAGCCCCTTTGCGGGCAACACGGTCTATACCGCCACGGTCACGCTCACCGCAAACACGGGTTATACATTCACCGGACTGATCGCCGCGAATATCAACGGGCGGACCACCTCCCTCTCCGGCAACACCGGCACAACGGTCACGCTGTCCTGTGCTTTTGCGGCAACACCGGCAAAGGCCATCACGGGCATCGCGGTTCTCACGCAGCCGGCGAAGCTCGCCTATGCCGCCGGTGAGACGCTGAATCTCACCGGACTTTCCGTCGAGCTGACGTACAGCGACAGCACGAAAGAGACCGTGGCCCCGGCGAACTTTGCGGCGATGAACATCTCAGCCAGTCCGGCAAACGGCACCGTGCTGACTGTCACGCAGAACGGCACACCCGTCACCGTATCCGTCGGCAGCCGCTCTGCAACTACGAGCAACCTCGCGGTGGGCAAGGGCGCCGGCGCGGCCGCGACCGCTCCCACGCAGGTGAACAAAACCGAAACGACCGTTACGGTGACCGCAACGCTCCCGGGCGCCACCGGCCAGACCATCGAGTACGCCAGGAGCGCCACACCCACGGCCCCCGCCACCGGCTGGCAGGACAGCGGCCTGTTCACGGGCCTGACGGCGGACACCGAATACTACTTCTTCGCCCGTTCCAAGGAGAACGTGAGCTACAATACGGGCGCCCCCTCCGCGGGCACCAAAATCCGCACGGACGGCGGCGGCGGTGTGACCTATCTCTGGGGCGACGCCGACGATAACGGCGTGGTCAACGCGGCGGACGCGGCGGCCATTCTGCGTCTCCTTGTTCAGCTGAGAGACGATCTGCCGCCGAAGGGTATGATCCAGGCCAAGGTCACGGGCGCGGCGAACCTCTCCGCAGCCGACGCGGCCAGAATTCTGCGTTTCCTCGTGTCCCTGGTTGACGATCTCACCCCGCCGAACTTAACGTAGGGACGATAACCGCGAAACACGCGAAACACACAAAAAGTGCCCGGGAGAAAATCTCGGGCGCTTTTGCAAATGAAGTGAAGAATTTTCTGTCAGGGAATCAGAACTGCCGTAGACCAGGGCGGGAGCGTTAAAGTGTTATCGAAGAGCGTGGGACGCTCCCCGCCTGCCGCCAGCGTTTCGATCAAAGCGCCGCTGACGGTAAGGGTGACGGGCACCTTGCCCAAATTGTGATAGATGAAAATCGTTTCACCCTTCCAGGTCAGTTGCAGGGCACAGACGGCAGATTCACCCGTATCCAGCGCGATTGGCAGTCCGCGCGCGATGGTCGGATAGCGGTTGCGAATGCGGATCACGTCGATATAAAACCGCACCAGCGAGTCGGGATCTAATAGCTGTTCGTCCAGTCCGGCGGTCGGCAGCGTCTTGTTCGTTGCACCCTTGGGGGGATTGGGCATTCCCGTGCTGTCCGTCAGCGACCAGACAAAGGGCATACGCTTGTCCTCGTCCTTGTCGCCGCCGCCCATCATGCCGATCTCCTCGCCGTAGTAGATAAAGGGGTTGCCGGACAGCAACAGGTACACGGCGGCGGCCTGCTTTTGCAGCTCAAGCCTGCCCATCAGCGCACCGGAGGACCGCGCCTGGTCGTGGTTGGTCAAAAAGGGCGCGTCAATGGCCGTGGGGTTTGCCTCGAGAATCTGCCCGTGCCAGCGCTCCACCGCGCGGGCCAGCTTGGCGCCGTCGCCCGTGCGCACAGAGGAGATGATCGTGCCCGTGCTCATGGCGAAGGGGAAGTTGAACAGGCTGGTGATCCCGCTTTGATACAGCGACAAAATGGTGCCGGCGTCGGTCCAGGCCTCGCCCACGAGATAGACCTCGGACCCGAGCCCCTCCTGCAGCCAGGTCAGAAAGGCTGTATTGCGGGCCGTGTTCCCCTCGAAAAAATGGGCGGTGGCGTCCAAACGAAAGCCCGTCGCGCCGCGCGCCAGCCAAAACGCGCCGATGTCCAAAATCTCCTGCCGCAGGTCCTCATTGTCCAGATTCAAATCGGGCATACCGCTCCAAAACCCGCCGTAGTAATACCAGTCCGGCGCGCCTGGCACGGGATAGACGCCCGAGCCAACCATCTTTTTGAACTCGTCCCACTCCGGCGTGCCCGCCTGCCCGAACATATACCAGTCGATGAACGGACTTTCCTCGCCCGCCGCCAAGGCCCGGCAGGCCTCCAGAAACCAGGGGTGCTGACTGGAGGTATGGTTCACCACCAGATCGAGAACCAGCGCGATCCCCCGCTCGGCGCAGGCGGCCGCCAGCCGATCAAAGTCGGCCAAGGTGCCATAGGCCGGATCCACATTATAGTAATCCGTCACATCGTATTTGTGATAGGTCGGGCTTGGCATAATGGGCATGAGCCAAAGCCCGCCCGCGTGCAGCGAGGTTAAAGAGTCCGCGCGGTTGTCGTTGATATAATCCAGCTGCATGGTGATCCCGTTCAAGTCGCCCATGCCGTCCCCGTCGTTGTCATAAAACCCGCCGGGGAAGATCTCGTAATACACGCGGTGTTTGTCCTGCGGTTGAATCGGCCCGGTCCATTCGGGCAGGTCTGTAGGGCGGGGGCTTGCTCCCGCCGTCGGCTCCGGAACCAGCTTTCCCCCACAGCCAGCAAGCAGGACAACCACCAAAAGAATAAGCATACTTTTTTTCATAAGATACCTGCGATTTTTTCTTTTTTTACCAGTACAGCATTTGTCAAGGGATAATGTCCATTTCTCTGAAAGAAATTTCATTCTCCCCTAAACCCTCTCAATAATTCCTTTGCTAATCCCTGTTAATCTGCTGATTTGCCGAATGGAAA
>WRCT01000053.1 GCA_009783775.1 Clostridiales bacterium
AACACTGCACAAATAGTCCATCTTTAGAACTTCCCGATAATGTGCCAATCTGCCCACTGCGGCGAACGCCCGCCCCCGCCCTACTGTTCCATATTTTCAACGGACTTCCATTCAACATCGCCCAAGCCCCCGGCCAGGGATTGGTCCCGCGTACCAGATTATGTACGTTCCGTGCGGGCACATCAAACCGCAGCCTGCCATGCTCCTTGGTAAGCAAACGGCAAACGGTCGCGTCCGCGTCGTTCTGCGGGGTACGGACCAGCTTGCCCGCAGCAAGCAGTTCCAGCGTTTCCGTCAGCGTCTCCGCGCCCAAGACCGCCAGCCGCTCGGACAGCGCACCGTAGGTCTCGTCTTCCCCGATGGCCAAACGCTTTTGCAGCAGGATATCGCCTGTGTCCATGCCGATGTCCGTCTGCATGGTCGTAATGCCGGTGGCGGTTTCGCCGTTGATGATGGCCCATTGGATCGGCGACGCGCCGCGATACTTCGGCAGCAGCGAACCGTGCACATTGACCGTGCCCAGCGGGGCGATGGCAAGGTTCTCGCGGCTCAACAATTGCCCGAAGGCGGCGGTGACCATCAGCTCCGGCGCGAAAGACTTCAGCGCGGCCACGCCCTCGGCGGCGCGAATCTTTTCAAATTGCAGCACGGGAATGCCTCGCGCCTCGGCCCAAACTTTGACGGGCGGCGGCGTAAGAACCGCGCGCCGGCCCACGGGCCTGTCCGGCTGGGTTACGGCAAGCAGGTCGTGTCCCGCGTCATACAGCGCGGCCAGCGAGGGCAGCGCAAATTCCGGCGTGCCGAGAAAGGCGATACGCATTAGGCCTCTTCCTCGCTTTCCTCTTTCCAGTCCGGCGGCGGCTCTGTCACCAGCCGCAGGTATACCTCGCCCGCGAGGTGATCGTATTCATGGAACACGGCGCGGGCAAACAGGCCCTCGCCCTCATAACACCAAAGATCGCCGTTGCGGTCATAAGCCTCCACGACCACATGGTTGGGCCGCTCGACATAACCCGTCTCGCCCGGGAAGGACAAACAGCCCTCCATGCCGCCCTGGCAGCCGTCCGACGAAATGATGCGTGGATTGACCAGCTCATACACGCCGTTGCCGTCCTCGACGTCGATCACCGCGACACGGCGCAGTATGCCCACCTGCGGCGCGGCCAGGCCCACGCCCTCCTTGTCGCGCATGGTGTCGACCAGATCGTCGAGCAGCGTATGCAGTTTTGCGTCAAAGTCCGTCACGGGGCGGCACTTCTTGTGCAGGCAGGGCTCGTCCCCCGTGCGAATGGTGCGTATGGACATTTTTTATATACTCCCCTCTCATTAAAATATTGAGGTCTTTGCAATCTATTTCCCGCCTGGCTGTGTCGCTGTCGTTCGGCGTAGGCTTCCGGCTACGCCGAACTCCCGCTTCGTGCCAGACGAAAAATATCTTCGCAAATCCAATCAATATTTTAATGAACGGGCAGTATGAACTGCCCTTTCAATAATACTGTACTCAATATTATACGCATCCTCTTGCCAAATGTAAACAACAAGCGTAGAATAAGACCATTCCACCATTGGTTGAGGACGGGTCAACCGTGGGTTGAGAGGAAAATCCTGACTATCCAAATGGTGTATAGCGCAACCGGAGGTTTTATGACAAGCTGGGGACATCGAAAAACGAGGAGGAAAGAAAACATGGAAAAACAAGAACAAGCCACCATGGGAAAGCGCATTGCGGCGCTGCGCAAGATCAAGGGTTTCACGCAGGAGCAGCTGGCCGAAAAGGTCGGGGTCTCCGCACAGGCCGTATCCAAATGGGAGAATGACATCTCCAGTCCGGACATCTCCGCGATCCCGCTGCTGGCGGCCACGCTGGGCGTGTCCACAGACGAGCTTTTGGGCACCAAACCCGTCGAGCCGCGCGTGGTCGTGGTCGACCCCGAGGGCAAGACCAAGCAGGAGGGCGAGTTTGTCGTGAATGTCAGCAAGGGCAAGCTGGACGCCGTGGTGAACGGGCTGCTGATCATTGCCTTCGCCGTCCTGTATATGATCGGTATGGACACCTTCTTAAAAGATGTCAGCTTTTGGAACCTGCTCTGGCCGGTGGCCATCATACTCTGCGGCGTCAGCTGGACGCTGCACTGGATCTCGCCCCTGTCGGTCGCGGTGATCGGCCTGGGCGGATTCTTCTTCGCGCGCAACGCGGGCTGGGTCGCCGGATTCGAGTGGAACTATGTCTGGCCGATCCTTTTGGTCCTGGTCGGGCTGTCCATCATCACGGGCATTCTGTTCAAGTCCTACCGTTTCCGCTGGAACAAGAACAAAAATTGCCGCTCCACGTTCACGGACGCGGAGGGTTATGTGCGCGCGGACAGCTCGTTTTCGGGCGAAAAGCGTCAGATGGTCAGCGAAGTCTTTCGCGGCGGGGATATCGATGTCAGCTTCGGCAGCATGGAACTGGACCTGACGGGCTGCAAGTCCTTTGCCGAGGATTGCGTGCTCAAGGTCGATGTCAGTTTCGGCAACCTGGAGCTCTTTTTGCCGCGTTCGGTGCAGCTGGTGCGCGGCGTGGACAACAGCTTCGCCGCCTGCAACGTGCATGGCGCACCCGACGCCGACGCGACCGCCAAGCTCTATCTCAAGGGCGACGTCAGTTTTGGCAGTATTGAAGTGAGGTATAGATAAACAGAAAAGCCGTCGCGGACTATGCTTTGCACAATCCGCGACGGCCCAATGGTGCGGCAAATGGGACTTGAACCCATACGCTCGTCGCACACGCACCTCAAGCGTGCCTGTCTGCCAATTCCAGCACTGCCGCGCAAGCATTAGTATACCAGCAGTGCGGCAAATGTCAAGAACGAATTGACAATCAAATATATCAAACAATATGATGAAAAGTACAATCAAAACTGAACGATTGATTTTAAGGCCGCTGACATTGGACGACGCCGAAACGGCTTTTTATGGCTGGACGGGCGACGCGGAGGTGGCAGAGTGGGTCAGTTGGCTGCCGCATCATTCCATTGAGGATGCAATCGCGTGGCTGGAGGAAATTGAATGGAAATGGGACGAAAACGGAAACCTTCTGCCGATGGAGAACTACATCTGGGGTTTTGTGTTGAAGGAGACCAATGAGCTCTTTGGCTCCGGCGGGCTGATTTGGGAAGAGGATTGGCAGCTATTCCAGGTCGGCTATAACATCAAAAAGACACACTGGAACCGCGGATATACCACCGAGGCCATGCGCGCGATACTTGCTTTTGCCAAGGAAGAGCTTGGCTTGAAAAAGATCGCGGGCGGCCATGCGAAGGCAAACCTCGCCTCGGCGAAGGTGCTGGAAAAGCTGGGCTTTGTCTATGACCGGGACGATCTCGTGCCCCATGTGGACGGCAGCCGTTTCTTTGACAGCTGCGAATATTATTTGGAATTATAAGATGAAAGAAAAAGTCTACGCCTACGACGCGATCATTCAGCCCGCCGACAGGGGCGGGGCCTATGTTGCCTTTCCCTATGATATTCGGACCGAGTTCGGCAAGGGGCGGGTGAAAGTGCACGCCACCTTTGACGGCGTGCCCTATGACGGCAGCATTGTCAATATGGGGGTCAAGAACCCAAACGGCTCCATCTGCTACATCATCGGCATCCGCAAGGACATTCGCGCCAAAATCGGCAAGCAGCCCGGCGACACGGTGCGGGTGACAATACAAGGCTAGAAAAAAACCCGCGGCAGCGGGCTTTTGTGCTTTTTGTTCGCGCCTTTCGCGGTTTATTACACATAAATCAGCTTACTTTCCAGCTCCACCAGCCAGCGCAGGATACGGGCCGCGTCCGCCGCGGAGGGCATTTCGCCGCCGGTGAGCATGGCGTTGGCAATACCCTGCAGGGAGAGCGGGCTCAGATCGACCAGCCAGCGTAGGATCGCCGCCGCGTCGGCCGCGTTGACCACACCGTTGCAGTTGGCGTCGCCGGGCATGGTCGCCGGGCGCAGAGCGGTTCTGACCGCCAGGGGTTCGCTCGCCGGGCTTGCGAGGTGGTTTTCGTCTTCGGCCACGCGGGCAAAGATATAGTACAGCGTGAACTCGTCCAGCCCATCAAAGGTCGGATCTGCCTGCCAGCCATCTGCGGGGGCCGTGTCGGTCGTGCTGATGGTGAACTCCACACCGGAGACTGCGGCTACGGTGATGCTGTTTGTCGTTTTGCTGTCCAGGGTGGGCGCGTTTGGCGCCGTGCCGCGCGCCGCCTTGCCCACAATGATTTTTATCGGCGTTACGCACTCGGGTGAGTCGTTATAGTTGCTGTCGCCCAAGCGTTTCACATAGATCAGTGCCTCGCCCGCGCCGACAATCGTGGCCCCGCCGGGCACGGTTAGCATAATCACATCGGTATTGTCGCTGCGGTAGCTGTAGGCGCCCGTACTCTCGCCGCCCGAAACAGCGGGCAGGCCAAAGGATAACTCTTCGTAGGTCTTTCCAATGTCTTCTGTATTCGCGAAAACCGGGGCAGTTTGCGCGCCCTTGGCTACATTGTAGTCCTCGACGTCCGCGGCGCTTGCCGCGTTGTTATAGGCATCCCCCGCATAGGACGCGCCGAAGGCATAGCCGTCGACGTTGGGGTTGGTGAGGGTATAGCCTGCCACGCCGGAGGCGTCGGTCACGGCGGTTTGCGTTTCGCCGTCAACGGTGAAGGTGATCGTCTTGCCCTCGTTGTCGGGATAGGTGTCCGACAGGGTCGCGGTAAGCGTTACATTGCCCGGATAGGTCTGCCCTGTTTCGGGTGAAACCGACAACGTCAGCGTCGGGCTTGCCTTGGCCGTGGTGAAACTGTAACCGCTGTCCGCTGCCGCCACATTGCCCGCGGGATCCGCAAAGCCGCTTATGTTTAGGGTATAGGTCGTGCCCGAGGCTAACTTGCCCGAGGTGATGGGCCAGGTGACGACCGTATCGCCGTCGCTCCACACGGGCGCGCCGAAGGTCAGCCCATCGCAGGTGAAGGCGCCCTCGCCCGTGTCCATGACCTTGTTGAAGGTAAGGACAACGGCGTCTGTATTGACGTCGACTTCCGTGCCTGTCGGCATAACGCTTTCGACCGTGGGCAGGACATGAATCACCTCGCCGCCTATGATGGTGATGGTGGGTGCGATATAGCCGTAGTTGATGATTGTCCCGTTGTTGATGATGGTGCCGATACCGATGATCTGACCGTAGTTGGTCAGCGTCACACCCTCCAAAATTTCAACGGTGGCGCCGCCGCCAAAATCAAGAATGCCGCCGTCGCTGATGGTCACGTCGGCTTGGAATTCCACGTCCGCCTCTGCCAGTCCGGCTGCGGGCAGCAGCGTCAGCGTCAAAGCGAGCGCCATCACCAGTGCCAAAAACCTTCTCGTTGTTTTCATCACTTTCGCCCTCCGTTACTATCCTATTATCTCATCTATATCATACTCCTCGCCGGAGCGGAAAACAAGGGTTTTATCACGACCGAAATTTAGTCTTGCATTCCATAAATCCTCATGTTATAATGCGCTTTGTGGCAATGGGCGGTCCTCTGTACGATGTAGTATGAACGTTCAAGATCACGTACCAGCCCCTGATTAAAAACTTGCTTGAATTTGCGAGGATTTTTGTTCCTTGGCACGAAGCAGGAATGAGGCGTAGCCGGCAGCCTACGCCGATTGACGGCGACACCGCCGAGGGGCAAAAAGACCGCAAAGACTGTAAGTTTTTAAGCAGGGACTGGTACAAAAAGATCAAAAGGAGGAAAATTATTATGTCAGACATCATCAGAGAACTGGAAAAAGAACAGCTGCGCACCGACCTGCCCGCGCTGCAGGTGGGCGACGCGGTCCGCGTGTTCGTAAAGGTTATCGAGGGCAGCCGCGAGCGCTTGCAGAACTTCGAGGGCTCGGTCATCAAGATCCAGGGCGGCGGCATTCGCAAGACGTTCACCGTGCGCCGCATTTCCTACGGCATCGGCGTGGAGCGTACCTTCCCCTATCACAGCCCGCGTATCGGCCGCATCGAGGTGCTGCACCACGGCGTCGTGCGCAGAGCCAAGCTCTACTACCTGCGCGACAGAGTCGGAAAGGCCGCCAAGATCCGGCAGAAAATCGTCGAGAGAGTGGAAAAATAAACGCAAACGAAACGCTCCGTTTTGGAGCGTTTTTTTACAAGGCCAAATGCGATTGCGTCATTGCGGGCTCTGACCCGCAATCTCAAATTGAAAGAATGGGGTGATTGTTATCAAAGAAATCCTGCGGGCCAAGGGACTGAAAAAGACGTTTCAGCTCTCCGCCAAGCAGCGCAAGCTGGAGCGGACAAAAAGCAAGACCAAGGTGGCGGTCAACAGGCTTTCGTTCTCCGCGTACGAGGGCGAAATCTTCGGGCTTTTAGGGCCCAACGGCGCGGGCAAGACGACCACGCTGCGCATTTTGTCCACGCTGATCAAGGCCGACGCGGGCGACGCGTGGATCGACGGCTCCAGCGTGCGGACCCAGCCGGAGGCGGTGCGCGCCAAGATTGGCTTTCTGACCAGCGAGCTAAAGCTCGAAGAGTTTTTCACGCCGAATTATCTCTTTGACTTTTTCTTGCGCATTCATCAGGTCGAGCCGGCGGTGCGTGAGCGCCGCAAGGCAGAGCTCTTCGCCCGTTTCGGCGTGGACGAGTTTGCTGAGGTCAAGGTAGCGAACCTCTCCACGGGCATGAAACAAAAGGCCTCGCTGGCCGTCTCGCTGGCGCATGACCCGGGCATTATCATCTTTGACGAGCCGACGAACGGGCTGGACGTCTTGACGGCCAAGACCGTCACGGATTTTTTGGTCGAGCTGCGGGAGCGGGGCAAGACGATCATCGTGTCCACGCATATCTTCAGCCTGATCGAAAAGATCTGCGACAGGGTCGGGATCATCATCAACGGCCGCATGACCGTCTGCGACACGCTGGAAAACATCACGGAGGGCAGACCGCTCGAGGACGTATTCTTTGATATCTACGCACAGGAGGTGGGGCAGGTATGAAGAACAATATCATCACCGTCATGCGAAAAGAATTCGCGCGTTTCTTCGGCGATACGCGTATGTTGATCATGCTGCTGCTGCCGGCCGTTATGATCTATCTTGTGTACTCCTTTATGGGGTCGGCCCTGCAGAATATGCTGGCGCCCGACGAGGCCTACGAGCCCGCCGTGTACGTTGTGAACCTGCCCAACTCGCTGCGCAAAGCGGGGCTTTACGGGTCGGTACTCTCCATCGAATGGGACGAGGCGGACGGGACCTGGGAGCAGGTCGCGGGCCGGGAGGCGGATCTGCTGGTAATCTTTCCGGAGGATTTTGACAATAAGGTAGCGGCCTTTGATGTGCAAACTGCCACGGGTCCCGCGCCGAATATCGAGATTTATTTCAACTCGGCGAACCTGGATTCTCTGCGCGTCTATGAGACCATGGTCGCGTTTTTGGACGCCCACGAGGCCACGCTGGCGAACAAATGGGACATCAACCGGGACTTCACGGGCGGGGACCTGGCGACCCAGGAGGACGCGTCGGCGACCTTTATCGCCTCGCTCATGCCACTGCTGCTGCTCATGTTCCTGTATTCGGGCTGCATGGGCCTGGCGCCGGAGTCCATTGCGGGCGAAAAGGAGCGCGGCACGATCGGCGCGCTGCTGGTGTCGCCCTTAAAACGCGGGCAGCTTGCCATGGGCAAGATCTTCAGCCTGGGCATTCTCGCCTTTCTGTCGGGACTGATCTCCGCGCTGGCCACGATCCTGTCGCTTCCCAAACTCATGGGCGCGGAGGGCGGCATCAGCGTCGATATCTATGGCGCCTCTGACTATATCAGCCTCGCGCTGGTGATCCTGTCCACGATCCTGTTGCTGATTACGCTGATCTCGATCATCTCCGCCTTCTCCAAAACGGTCAAGGAGGCGACGGCGGCGGTCACGCCGCTGATGATCGTCGTGCTGCTGGTGGGCGTGACGGGTATGTTCGGCGGCTCGTCGACTGGCACGGCCGGTTATCTCATTCCGCTCTACAACAGCGTGCAGAGCATGAGCGGCATTTTCTCGCTGGATTATTCGGCGGCAAGCGTCGCTTTAACGACGGCGAGCAATCTCGTCTTTGCGTTCATCGGCGGCTTTATCCTGACCCGAATGTTCAACAGCGAAAGGATTATGTTCAACAAGTGATTATCAACTGGTACCCGGGGCATATGGCGAAAGCCAAACGTATGCTCGAGGACAATCTAAAACTCATTGACGTGGTGCTCGAACTCGTGGACGCGCGCGCGCCTGCGGCTACCCGCAACCCCGATTTTGACAGTCTGTTTAAGCGCAAGCGGCGCATTATCCTGCTCAACAAAAGCGACCTGGCCGACCCGCAGGCCAGCCGCGCGTGGATCGCGCACTATCGGCAGCAGGGTATCGCGGCGGGCGAGATCGCGGCCAGCTCGGGCGCGGGCAAAAAACAGGCGGTCGCGCTGCTGGAGAGGACCATGGCCCACGAGGTGGCCCGTTACCGCGAAAAGGGCATGAACAAAACGGTCCGCGCCCTGGTCGTGGGCATTCCCAATGTGGGCAAGTCGACCTTCATCAACAGCATGGCCGGCGGCGCGCGCACGCAAACGGGCGACCGTCCGGGCGTGACCAAGGGCAAGCAATGGGTGCGCGTTACGCCCTATCTGGAACTGATGGACTCGCCCGGCCTGCTCTGGCCCAAGCTGGAGGATCCCGAACTGGCGCTGCACCTGGCGTTTCTGGGCTCGATCAACGACGAGATCATGGACATCGAACAGCTGGCGGCGGAGCTGCTCACCCGCCTGCAAACCCTGGCGCCGTCCGCGTTGACCGCGCGCTACAGCAAGGTGACGGGGCAGACCCCGCCCGAGGAACTGCTGCCCAAGGTCTGCCAAAGCCGTGGGTTTCTGCTGCCCAAGGGCCAGCCGGACACGGAGCGCGCGGCGCGCATTGTATTGGACGAGTTTCGCGGCGGCAAGCTGGGCCGCATTACGTTAGAAGGCGTCGATAAAGATTGACAAAAACATGATTTTCTTCCATAATAATGGGGATTACAGCGGGAGGTAACAAGGATATGACACAGGAAAAACAAAGAAAACCGATCCGGCGGGGGCGCGTCGCCATTTTGATCTGCGCCGCCGTGCTCGCGCTTGTCGGACTTCGCTTGAACTGCCTGACGGGCGCGCTCTCCGTCTATGGCAATGTCGGTCCCGAAATGTTGCTCTGCCTGGGCTTTGTCGTTTGCGCAGGGCTCTCCCTGATCTGGCGCTGGTTCGGCGCCCTGCCCTTTTTGGGGCTCACCGGCTACAGCGCCTACATGGTTCTGATAAATCCGGTGACGCAATATCCCGTCTCGGCCTTCGTCTATTTGGGACTGCTGCTGGCCCTCTGCGTCATTTTGGGCTTCGCCCTGTCCAAAGGGCGGTGGGCCCGATTCACCTTCACGGCGGGCGGCGGTTTGCTGGCCATCTTTCTGGTTTTGAGCAGCGTGCTCAACGAGGGGCCTTACTTCCAGTTTTTGCTGAACGCGGAAGGCGCGTACACCTATGCCTCCGTGTTGCTTTCTAAGGCGCTCGGCGCGGCCGCACTGATTCTTGCGACCACCGTTTTTGTTTGGGCGCGGTCGCTGGGGGACGGCGCGGGCAAGGCCGTTGAGGAGCCCGTTTCCTAAAGCAAAATGATATCGGAGAAAGAGCAAGAGCGGCTGTTTGTGCTGTCCGAGCCGGACCGCGCGCTTTGGGCGCAGCCGGACACGGTGGTCGCGGGTATGGACGAGGTGGGCAGGGGCCCGCTGGCGGGGCCGGTCGTTGTCGCCTGCGCGGTTATGCCGCCCGAGCCGCTGCTTCCTTATGTCAACGATTCCAAAAAGCTATCCGAAAAACGCCGCATACAGCTGGACGTGTTGATCCGTGAGACCGCGTTGGATATCTCCCTGGCCTGGGTCTGGCCGGACGTCATTGACGAAATCAATATTCTGCAGGCCACGCGCCGTGCCTTTGAGCAGGCCTTCGCGGGCCTGCGTTTGTCTGTGACGGACGTGCTGATCGACGCCTTAAGCGGGCTGGACCTGCCCGCCAGGCAACATATTTTGATCCACGGCGACGCGCTGAGTTATTCGATCGCGGCCGCGTCCATCGTCGCCAAGGCCGCGCGCGACGCCTATATGGCCGAGCAGGACGCGCTTTACCCGCAATACGGCTTTGCCAAAAACAAGGGCTACGGCACGGCGTTGCATATG
>WRCT01000054.1 GCA_009783775.1 Clostridiales bacterium
CGGCCACGCGCAACGCGGTGATCGAGTTTCAAAAGGCCTATAAACTCACCGCCGACGGCGTGGTGGGGCCGACGACGTGGAACAAGCTTTACTCCGTGTTTCGCGGGATCGGCGAGCAGGTCACCGTGCCGCCCAACCCGCCGCCCACGGGTATGCTGCCCTTCCCCGGCGAGCTGATCCGCGAGGGCAGCGCCGGCGCGAACGTGCGGCATATCCAAAACCGGCTAAACGTGATCCGCACCGGCTATCCGTCCATTCCCTCGCTGGTCGTCGACGGCCTGTTCGGTCCGGCCACAAGGCGCGCGGTGATCGCTTTTCAGCAGCAGTTTTTGCTCTCGCCGGACGGCATTGTGGGCCCGATCACCTGGGCGAAAATCGAGGAGATCTTTCAGCTGGTGACGGGCGGCGTGCCGCCCTCGCAGAGTTTCCCCGGCACGCCGCTCACCCTGGGCTCCAGCGGCAGCGCGGTGCGGCTCATGCAGGGCTATTTGCAGGAGCTGCGCGCGGTCTATCCCGCCATTCCCGCGCTGACGGTGGACGGCATTTTCGGTCCAGCCACCCAGGCCGCCGTGATGGCTTTCCAGCGGCTGTTTAACCTGACGCCGGACGGGATCATCGGCCCGATCACCTGGGAGGCGATCGTAAGGCAGTGGAATGCGGTGGTATAGCGGGCAAGCCCGCTATACAGTATACAGTGGGTAGTGGGCAGTGGGCAGAAAAGAAAAACAGTCGCATTGAAGGCGGCTGTTTCTTTTGATATAATCTGATTTTTGCAGGGCACCCATGGGATTCGTCAGTTATAGTGTTTATTTTATCAAAATATTCCTTGATATTTGTACGAATATATGATAAGCTGAGCTTGGAGGTGAAAATTCATGTTAAGAATGATTGCTGCTCGGCTTTTGGATTGGAAAGAATCAAGGTATAGAAAGCCCCTTGTTTTGCAGGGCGCGCGCCAAGTCGGAAAAACCTATGCCGTATTGGAGTTTGCGCGGGAACAATATGATAATGTTGCCTATATCAACTTTGAATTTGACAAGGCGGCAGCCGCCATTTTCGACAGCAGCCTGGATCCAAAGGAAGTTGTTCCGAGAATTGAGGTTTTTACAAAGCAGACGGTAACAAAGGGACGGACGCTCATATTCTTGGACGAAGTTCAAAAATGTCCTCCCGCCCTTACATCGCTGAAATACTTTGACGAGTTTGCGTCGGAGTACCATGTGATTGTGGCGGGCAGCCTGTTGGGAGTCGCCGTCTCTCGCGAAGAATACTCTTTTCCGGTTGGCAAGGTAAACCGGCTCACGCTTTTCCCCATGGATTTTGAGGAGTTTTTGATCGCTATGGGGAAGTCAGACCTTGTCACCCGAATCAAAGGGTGCTTTGAAACAAATACGCCTATGGATGCCGTTTACCACAACGCGCTGCTGGAGTTGTACCGCCAATACTCAGTGGTCGGCGGTATGCCCGACTGTGTGGCAAAGTTTATTGAAACGGGTGACTACACCTTAATCAGGGCAACGCAAAAAATGATTTTAGATGGCTATTTAGATGACATGAGCAAATACAACAACAAGAATGAAATACAGAAAACAAGGCTGACGTATAGCAGCGTAACCGCGCAGCTTTCCAAAAAGAACACACGCTTTCAATATAAGCTGATAAAGCCGGGCGGCAGGGCCGCAGCGTTTGAAAACGCCATTGAATGGCTTGTTTTGTCGGGCATCGTTGCCCGCGTCAATGCCCTTGACACGGTAAAAAAGCCGCTTGATAATTATAAGAATATTGACTGCTTTAAAGTCTTCGTGTCGGATATCGGGCTTCTGTGCGCCAAGAATAACATCCAAGCGAATGATATTCTCTATAACGCAAGCGATTTGAATGATTTCAAGGGCGGAATGACGGAAAACTATGTTTGTTCTCAATTGGTCTGCCGGGGGCATGAATGCTATACCTGGTATAGCGAAGGAGAAGCCGAGATAGACTTTGTCATTCAGCGTGAAGGGAAGATCATCCCTATAGAGGTCAAATCAGCGGATAACAGCAAAGCAAAGAGTTTGGCGATTTACATGGGAAAATTCAAGCCGGCGTATGCGATCAAGGTATCCGCGAATAACTTTGGCTTTGAAAACGGCATAAAAACCATTCCTCTTTATGCCGCTTTTTGCATTTAACGTTTATAGTAAATTACGTGCAATCCACGTTAAAGGTGATTTGGGTCACGCGGTTGTTTTCGTCATATATAAACCGCACTGCCGACCAAAAGCCGTCGATATATCCTCCGCCGTGCCCCGGCACTTCAAAGGAAGTCATGTTGCGCCGGTAGGCCCAATCCACCTCCGCCTTTGTGCTGCCCACTTTAATCTTGTTTTTTCCAAAGGTATATGCATCCGATGTTACGATGAACCGCGTGCACAAAATTTCGGATGGGTCGGAAACAATTTTATCCCGTTGGCCATCGACCAAACCTTGATCCACGCATAAAAAGGTAATACAGTCATAACAAAGATAATAGCCAAACAATGTGTCACGCACCCAATATTCCTTGATTTCCATTGGCTCGCCGTGACGTTTCAGCACATCTTTATAGACACAATAAGGCGGAACGCCAACCGCCTTATAGTATCCGTCGCTCGTCATGTATTTATCGTTTGGGCTCGCCGCACGCTCCGCTTGATATTGACAGATAATGCCGACAATCAGCACAATAAAACAGGCCGTGCCCAATGAAATAATGAGCCGTTTCAGCCATTTTCTACCCTTCATTTCGGGGTCCTCCATAATGCTGCGTGGACGGGCGAACACAGTTCTCCCCTGCGCGATAGGGGCAATCCCGCGTGAGCGATTCTGCCCACTGCCCACTACGAGCGCAGCTCCTCCCGCCGTTCGTGGTTTTCGCGGATCTTGGCCTCCTGGCCCTGGTCGGAGGGACGGTAGTAGCGGTGGCCTTGAAGTTCGGTCGGCATATACTGCTGCGGGGTCCAGTGGCCCGGGAAGTCGTGCGGATAACGGTAACCCTTGCCGTGGCCCAGTTTTTTCGCGCCCTTGTAGGAGGTGTCGCGCAGATGGACCGGCACCGGTTCGAAGATCCCGCCCTGCACGTCCGCGTAGGCGTCGTCCACCGCGCAGACCACGCTGTTGCTCTTGGGCGATTCGCAGAGGAAGATAATCGCCTGCGTCAGCGGCAGCCGCGCCTCGGGCAGGCCGATGAGCTCTAACGCCTGGGCCGCCGTGACCGCCTGTACCATGGCCTGCGGGTTGGCCAGGCCGATATCCTCGCTGGCGTGCGCGATCAACCGCCGCGCGATGATACGCGGGTCGCAGCCCGCCGCGATCATGCGCGCAAACCAGGCCAGCGCCGCGTCGGAATCCCCGCCGCGCAGGCTCTTGCAGAACGCCGAAAGCATATCGTAGAACAGCTGCTCGTCACAGGCGATGACCTTGCGCTGCGCGCTTTCCGCCGCGATCTCACGGGTGATGATTATGCGCCCCTCTTCGTCCGGCTCGGTGGTTTCGACTGCCAGCTCCAGCGCGTTCAAGGCGTTGCGGCAGTCGCCGTTGCTCATGGCGATCAAGACTTCCTCCGCCTCGGGCGCGAGGACCACGTCGCGGTCGCCGTAGCCGTTTTCGCTGTCGGCAAGGCAGTTGGCTATTGCCTGCGCGATATCCTCGGCGGTCAGCGGGAAAAACTGAAACACGCGGCAGCGCGAGACGACCGCGCCCGTCATGGCGATCATGGGGTTCTCGGTGGTCGAGCCGATAAAGCGCAGCACGCCCGACTCCAGCGCGGGCAGCAGGCTGTCGCTCTGCGCCTTGGACCAGCGGTGACACTCGTCGAGCAGCAGATAGGTGGGTTTGTGATAGAGCTTGAGTTGTTCCTCCGCTACCGCGACGATGGCGCGCAGTTCCTTGACACCCGCAGAGACCGCGTTGACCTTGACAAAATGCGCGCCCGTCGTGTTCGCCACGATATGCGCCAGCGTGGTCTTGCCCGTGCCGGGCGGGCCGAAGAAAATGCTGGACTGCAAGGTGTCCGTGGCGATGGCGCGGCGCAGCAGGCGCCCCTGACCCACGATGTGGCTTTGGCCCACAAAGGTGTCGAGGGTCTGGGGGCGCATACGGTCCGCCAGCGGCGCCTGCTCTTTTTTTGTTGGCGTAAAGATATCCATACTTGTACGTTCCGCGGCGGGGGGGCGGGGTCCCCGACAAGTTAGCAAACTTGTTGGGGGGATAAAGCCCCCGCCCTACACTGACAGAACGGATAAGTCCGTTCCCTACTTCTTCGGCACCAGTTCTTTTTCAATCAGGTTGAAATAGGACGGGCCGAGGTCAAGGAAGGCTTTTAAGAAGGCCTCTTCGTTGAAATTGTCGCCCTGTTCGGTCTTGATCTTGTCATAAAGGATAAACATATTGGCAATGCCGAAAGAGTATTCCATGCGGTAGAAGGGTTCGTTGCGCCTGACCAAGTGGAACATGCTTGAAAAACCATACCATTTTTGAATATCCTTTGCCGTGGCGCCCTTATAGTTGATATCAATGCTCGCTTGGGCTTCCCGTACGGCATACCACGCCATGGCAAGCTGCGCCGTGAGCAAGTCGGTCTTGGGATAGAGATCCGTGCGCTTTGCCACCTGATACTCGGCAAACTGGGACCATGACTCCACATAGGTCTCGGTCGCGAATATCTTCTGTGTCAGCGAAACATGCGGCAGCGCATATTGATAGTTGTACTGATACAAATGCCCCGGATAAGCTTCGTGCGCCGTAGTAAGGAGCAGTGCATCATCCTTTTCAGGGTTGTTGAAGATAACCGTGTTATCTGACCAGTCATCAATCTTTGGGGTCAGATAGGCCGCGATGAACGGGACCAACTTTTGCATGTCCTTGGGCACTTCCAAAATGGTTACGGTATGTTCCGGCAGTTTGGGCAGAAAACCCTCGGTGAGTTCTTTTAGATAGTCCATGTTTTCTTGCGCGGTGCCTTCACCCACCGTGTATGTGTCTGATCTGTCCGAAGCGGCGCCACTGTAACTGGCTGCTTCATATTCCGCATAGATAATTTCTCTTGCCTTGTCCAACAGCTTCATGGCCTCGGCAATATCTAAATCCTTGCCGCTGAGTATCTTAATCTGCTGCTCGTAGTACTTCATGTAATCGACGCCGTCTTCCAACTTTAAGTCACACAGAGGCACCGACTTGCGGTGGGTCTTGTTCAGTGCCTTTAAGCCTGCCAACAAATCCTTATAGGCTTGGTTAAACGAGTCTGACACTAATTCCTTGTTGCGTTCTTTTAATTCGGCCGCCCTCTCTTCCGACAGCCCCAACGCGTCAACTTTCGCGTCAAAGTCGATCAGCATCGTATTGGCGGCGGGCTTGGCGTTCATGATTTTCTTCATATCCAACTCCACATTGTAGAGCGCGTCCTTGGTCATAAAGATGCCCATCTCGGACCGCACCTGCTCATAGGCCAAGATTTGCTCAAAGAACCGCGGCACATCCTCCAAGAGTTTGAAGTAGTTCTCCACATCCGCCTCGTTTTGAATCCCAAAGAGGTAGAAGTTTATCGGCAGGTTGATATGCACCCCATTAAAAATGCCGAGTGGCTCATAATAGCCATAGAACGCTTCGCTCTCCACCTCATAGTTTAAGAACTGCACAAAGGTGTCGTAGGCAAACTGACTGGACTTGGATAGACTGCCTTTGTCAATGCCCTTGAGCGCGGCCTGCGCTTCCTTGCTTTTGGCGATCCAACGCGCGTCGCCCTCTTTGGAAAAGTCGCCCCACGTGATGGTCAATGATGTCAGATCAAAGCCCATCGCCACGGGATCCTTTACAAAATGCAGCAGAGCCGAGGGATCCTCTTCCATGCAGAAACGGAAGAAATCCTGATCCAGCTCCGCAAACACCTCATCGGGCGAAGGGGTCGGCTCCGGTGTGGCGGTTGGCTCGGGGGTCGGCTCGAGCGTGACCACGGGAAGTGTATCCTGCTCGGATACGTTGGGGTTCTCACCTCCGCCGAAACACCCCACGGCGGACAGCAGCAAGACCGCTGCCAGCAGCAGCGTCAGCCATTTGACAGTTACTCTTTTTCTCATAATACTCTCCTGTTCTTTTGTTTTTTATTTATGAAAAGTGCCCCTTACCCTGTTCCTCAAAGCATAGCCGCTTCAATCAGATTAAAGTAAGACGGACCCAGATCAAAAAATTCTTTTAGGAAGGCCGACTCGTCGTTCATATAGTAGCGGAAGAAGTCCTCGTCCAGCGCGGCCGTGATCACGGGCAGCAGATCGTCGGGTTCGGTGGTCGGGTCGGGCCGGTTTGCGGGCGTGCCAAAGCAGCCCACGGCGGACAGCAGCAGCATTGCGACAAGCGCAATTGCCAGCCATTTGGTAAGGGTTTTTTGTCTCATAACATCCTCCTGTTTTTTTATTCAGATCCTTCGCTTTGCTCAGGATGACGGTTTGGGGTTCTCTTTTTTATTTATGGTAGGTTTCTCCGCGCCGGATCTTCTGCGCGCGGTAGAATTGCTCCAATAAGATCAGCCGCGCGACGCGGTGCGGAAAGGTCAGGTTCGACAGGGACAACTGCCCTTGGCAGCGCGCAAGCGCCTTGGGGGAAAGCCCCAGCGAGCCGCCGATGACAAAGGCCAATTGATTGCGCCCCTGCTCCTCCAGCTGCGTCAGCCGCTGGGCAAACTGCTCCGAGGTGGGCGAATCCTTGCCCAGAACCAGGGCGATCGCCCAATCCCTCTCATCCAGCGTGGCGAGCAGCCGCTGCCCCTCCCTATCCAATACCTGCGCCTGCTGCGCGGGCGACAGCGTTTCGGGCGCCTTTTCGTCCGCCACCTCGCGGATAACAATGGTGCAATACCGCGACAACCGCTTGATAAACTCGTCGCACGCGGCCTCGTAGTAACTCTCTTTCAGTTTCCCGACACAACAAAGTTTGATGGTCATTTTGTCAAACTACAAACTACAATGTACAAACTACAATTGCGGTAACGGTCGCCTGCGCCGCCCGTTTTTTATTATATCAAATCAAAGAAAACGCAGCGCGTTTTTTCCTTAATTGTAGTTTGTAGTTTGTACATTGTACATTCCTTTCTACGCAATCTCAAAAACCCCCGTAGGCCCGTCCCGTTCTGCCAGCGATAGCCCCATTTCCACGCCTGCCGCATGGAGCATTTCCCGCACGGTGGCCAGGGCCAGGGGCGGGTAGTTGTTGTTTTGGCTCAGGTGGCCCAGGATCGCGCGCCTGAGGCCCAGCTCATACAAACGGACCAGCGCGCGGCCGCAATCCTCGTTGCAGAGGTGGCCGCTTTCGCCCAGGATACGCTGCTTGACCGGCCAGGAATAATCGCCCGCCATCAGAATATCCACGTCATGATTGCTTTCCAGCAGCAACAGCTCTGCCCGCTCCAGCGCGGCCAAAATGCGTTCGTCGATATGCCCGACGTCCGTGCAGACCGCGCACTTTCGGCCCTGCCAGGTGAAGGTAAACCCGACGGGGTGCGCGGCGTCGTGATAGGTCGTAAAGGGAAAGACCCGAACGGGACCAATCGAGAATGCCAGATCGGGTTCAAAGACAACGCGTTTTTGCGGCGCGATACGCGCCAGCTTTTCGGAGAGCGCGGCCCAGCAGGCGGCGTTGGCATAGACGGGCAGATCGTACTTGCGGCAAAGCACGTCCACGCCGTTGACGTGGTCGCCGTGTTCATGCGTGATCAGGACGGCGGAAAGCTGCGTCGGCGCAACGCCGATCTGCGCCAACAGCGCGGTCAGCCGTTTTGCGGACAGGCCCGCGTCCACCAGCAGGCGAACTTCCCCCGCCTCGATATAGGTTGCGTTGCCCGAGGACCCGCTGCACAGGGGGCAAAGCCGCATTGTTTCCTTCATGTATACACTATAGCATATCGTGTGGTATAATGCAAAGATGATTGTACTCGAACGGGCCCATGCCAAACTGAATCTGACGCTGGGCGTGCTGCTGCGCCGCGCGGACGGTTATCATGAGATCGACACGCTCATGCAGAGCGTGGATCTGCATGACAAGATCCAGATCGAGAAGTCGCGCAAGGTAGAGGTGTTCGCCCAAGGCATGGAGCTGCCGCTCGAAAATACCATGTATCTGGCGGCGAAACGCTATCAGAAACGCACGGGCTGCGGCGCGCTGATCCGCTGTGAAAAACATATCCCCATGGAGGCGGGTTTAGGCGGGGGCAGCGCGGACGCCGCCGCCGTCTTGCGCGGGCTGCAAAAACTGCACCGCATGGTTTCGGACAAGGAACTGCTCTCCATCGCGCTTTCGGTCGGTGCGGACGTACCCTTTTGCCTGCGCGGCGGCCTGGCCCGCTGTCAGGGCGTGGGCGAGGTTTTGACCCCCTTTGCCGCGGCGGGGCCGCTGCACTTTGTGCTGGCAAAGCCGCCACAGGGCGTGTCCACGCGCACGCTTTACGCGGCCCTGCCCTTGCCCCGACCCAGGGTCCGCACCCTCGCCGCCATGCGCGAACTGGCGCAGGGGGACGCGGCCGGCCTCGCACCGCTGCTGTATAACGCGCTGGAGGAACCGGCGATTGCAATTCTGCCCGAGATCGAAACATACAAAAAACGCCTGCTTGACGCGGGCGCTCTCACGGCCGTCATGACCGGCAGCGGCGCGGCGGTCTTTGGGCTGTTTGCCTCGCAAGAGGCGGCAAAGAGGGCGGAGGCTGAACTGGCTGATTTGCATTGGGTCCGCTACTGTTCATCCATCATCTAATCAAAAAATTTTCCAAAGGAAAATTCTCCTTAACTTTCCACTTTCCACTTTCCACTTTCAACTCAAATAAGCGATCGCCTGAAACGCGGCGATTGCCCCGTCCGCGCAGGCGGTGATGACCTGGCGCAGCGGCGTGTTGCGGATATCGCCCGCCGCGTAGACGCCGGATAAATTCGTCTCCATGCGCTCGTTTGTGAGAATCTCGCCCGCCGGAGTCAGCGCGACTTGGCCGCGGACCAGTTCCGTGCGGGGCAGTACGCCCACAGCCACAAAGACACCGTCCAGGGCCAGCTCGGATTCTTCCTCTGTCTTCACATTTTTTACGCGCAGGCCGATGATGGCGTCCCCGCCCAGAAATTCAGTCACTACGCTATCCCATACGGGCACGATATTCGGCGCGGCCAGCGCGGCTTGCGCCAGGCTTTCCGCCGCGCGCAGGCTGTCCCGACGGTGAATCAAATACACCTTCTCACAGCCGCGCGCCAGATAGATCGCGTCGCTGACCGCCGTGTCCCCGCCGCCGATCACCGCCACGGTCTTGCCCGAATAAAACGCGCCGTCGCAGGTCGCGCAGTAGGACAGGCCGCGGCCGACCATTTCCTCCTCACGCGCAATACCGAGCGGGCGCGGGTTCGCGCCCATGCACAGGATCACGGCCTTGGCCTCGAGCTCCCCCTCCGGCGTGGTGATGGTCTTTGTCTCGCCTGTGAGGTCCATCGACAGGGCCGAGGTGTATTCCACCGTCAAACCGAACTTGCGGGCGTGTTCCTCCAGCGCCGCGCCCAGCGTAAACCCATCCGGCGAATTTGAAAAGCCCGGGTAGTTGTCGACCTGGTGTGTTTTGACGATCTGCCCGCCCGCGAACATCTCCTCGAGCAGCAGGGTGTTCGCCCCGCCGCGCTGCGCGTATAAGCCCGCCGCCAGCCCCGCCGGCCCGCCGCCGATGATCAGAATATCGGTCATAGTTTTTTACCCTCTCGTTTCAAAGATGTAACAATTATAGGATAACATATTCTTTTTCATTATGCTATAATGGATATAGGATTATGGTAAAGGGGAAAATTTGTGGTCAATATCGGGAACGACTGGGACGCATTGCTGGGCGATGTGTTTGACACGGAGGAATACGGGCAGCTGCGCGCGTTTTTGATCTCGGAGTATAAAAGCCGTCGGATCTACCCCGATATGTATCATATCTTCGAGGCCTTAAAGCTGACCTCCTGCGCGGATACCAAGGTCGTTATCTTGGGCCAGGACCCCTACCACGGCGCGGGCCAGGCGCACGGTTTGAGTTTTTCGGTGCAGAAAGGTGTCATGCCGCCGCCCTCGCTTAAGAACATCTTTGCCGAGCTGAACGCGGACCTCGGCATCGCCCAGCCGAAACA